>JBEQBH010000137.1:0-4099 GCA_041639955.1 Halobacteriales archaeon
GGCGGTCGGCGTGGCGGCGACAGACGATGCGGGCGCGCCCGTCCCCGTCCCGCGGTAGTCCGGCCATCGCGGCCCGTTTCCCGTCGCTGTAGGCGCGCTTGGCCTCGGAGAGCTGGTTTCCGACCGACCGGAGGCTCCCGCTGATGAAACGCCCGAGACGGTCGTCGTCGTCGGCCATACTCACGCTATCGGCCGGCGCCAAATCAATCTTCCCGACGGGACTATGTGTCTGACAGTTGATTGCCCCAGACTTTCACTTTCACCCCGCTAAACGAGAGTTTATAACTGAAGCCGACCAACTGTCAGTTGTCTCCCACCGAAAAACAAAGCGGAGACAGTGAAAGCCAATGTCAGAGACAGATTTGCGTACCCACGCCGAAGAGATACACGAGCAGTTTTCCGACCAGCTAGATATCGACGTCGACGACGTCTTAGAGCGACTCGACACGCTGGTCAACGAGTACAAGGTGCCCGCGACGGAGGCCCGCCGGAGCGTCGTCAACACGTACTTAGACGACGCCGGGATGGACCGCGACCAGCTCGGCGGTGGCGACGGCGGCGGCAACGAACAGGTCGACCTCGCGGACGTCGACGCCCCCGAAGAGTGGGTCGACGTTCGCGCGACCGTCGTCGAGCTGTGGGAGCCCCGCGCCGACGCCGTGGCCCAGGTCGGGCTGCTGGGCGACGAGACGGGGACTATCAAGTTCACAAAGTGGTCGAAATCCGACCTGCCGGAACTGGCGGAGGGACAGTCTTACAGCCTCCGCAACGTCGTTACCGACGAGTACCAGGGCCGGTTCTCGGTGAAGCTCAACCGGACGACGACCATCGAGGAACTGGACGAGCAGATAGAGGTCGGCGACGACAGCGTCGAGGTCGAGGGCGCGCTGGTGGACATCCAGTCGGGCTCGGGGCTCATCAAGCGCTGTCCCGAGGACGAGTGTACCCGCGTCCTCCAGAACGGCCGCTGCAGCGAGCACGGCGAGGTCGAAGGGGAGTTCGACCTCCGCATCAAGGGCGTCTTAGACGACGGCGAGGAGGTCACCGAGGTCATCTTCGACGAGGAGGCCACGGAGCGACTCACCGGCATCGCCCTCGAAGAGGCAAAGGAGATGGCGATGGACGCGCTGGATACGACCGTCGTCGCCGACGAGATGCGCGCCGACATCCTCGGGCGCTACTACAAGGTCACCGGCCCGACGTTCGGCCGCTACGTCCTGGCGGACGACCAGGAGCGACTGACCGGGCCAGTGGATGCGGACGAACTGCTGATCAAAGCGAGGTCGATCTAACATGGCGAGTACACCCACCCGCGAAGTCGCGCGACGCGTCTTCGCCCGCGAGTTCAACGACGCGAGCTACACGTTCAAGGAGTCCGACGACGACCGAGCGCCGGTGTACGTCATGCTGCCGACCGGCCAGCGCGCCAACCGCGTGTTCCTGGTCGGTACGTTGACCGAGACCGAGGACGTCGGCGAGGACAGCGAGTACTGGCAGGGACGGGTCGTCGACCCCAACGGCGATACGTTCTTCATGTACGCCGGGCAGTACCAGCCCGACGCGGCCTCGATGCTTCGCGAACTGGAGCCGCCGGCCTACGTCGCCGTCGTGGGCAAACCGCGGACCTACGAGACCGACGAGGGCGACGTGAACGTCTCGGTGCGCCCCGAGTCCATCTCGGAGGTCGACGAGGCCACCCGCGACCGCTGGGTCGTCGAGACCGCCGAGCGGACCCTCGAGCGCATCCGGCGCTTTACCGACGCCGACTCGGAGGGCCCGGACGTCGACGAGTACGTCGAGATGGCCCACGAGGAGTACGGCGACGACGTGGAGCCGTATCGCCAGTCCGTGGTCGGGGCCCTAGAGAGCATGGAAGACGCCGCGGAAGCAAGCGCCGACTAGAACTTACAGTTCGAGCAGTTCGACCAGCGTGCCGTCCGGGTCCCGGACGAACAGGATACGGGTCCCGCTCTCGGTCGTCTGGGGTTCGGCGATGGTCTCAACGCCCTCGGGCAGCGAGTCGTACACCGAATCGAGGTCGTCGACTTCCAGCCCCAGGTGCGTCGCGCCGGACTGATTGAGCTCGCTCTCGGCGACCGCCTCGCCGGCCGGGTCGTACTCGACGAGTTCGACGCGGGCGTCGCCGGCGTCCAGGTGGGCGAACTCGGCGCTCGCCCCGTCGACGCCGACACCGGTGGCGAATGCCTCGCCGCCCACGGAGAACTCGCTCAGGACGTCGAGCCCGAGCGTGTCGCGGTAGAAGGCGACGGCCCGGTCGAGGTCGCTCACGGTGACGGCGAAGTGGTGTGCGGTGGGGTCCATACGCGTCATCGGGGACGGCGGTGGTAAACGACTTTGCTCTGCATCGATGGCTTCGGAAGCGACGCGGATACGGTTACGCTTCGACGGGGTACGTCACGTTCGACTGTATCCAGACGGTCGGATCGCTGATATCCCGAATCATCGCGATGGTCGTATCACGCAGTTCGTACTCGGTGTACTGGTATCGTGGCGCCGGTGTTCTCGTCGGGCTGTCCTCCTCGGTGGTGCCCGGTGAATGGACGCTCACGGGGTCGTGTTCGTCTGTCATTTTCGGTCCCTCTATCGGGTAGTGGAGCGCCATGGTGCAAAGAGAGAATAGCTAGATGCCGACACCGGGTCCGCGCACGACACTATACACTGAAACGGCCGTCAAACCGGGACGACGGTTCACCCCCGCTCTTCGACCCAGGCGTCACGGCAGCGTTCGTCACAGAACGTGTAGAGTCGGTACGGCTCCGAACCGCGTGTGACGACCGGGTGCCACCTCGCCGGGTCGACCTCTGCCCGACAGTAGACACAGATCAGCGGGCCGGTATCGTCCTGACAGGGTTCGGACCCGTCGGTTTGTTCGGGCATCTACCCGGTGGGGTCGGCGCGTGGACCGCCGCCCGCGAGTCGCCCACGGAGCCCGTCACCAGGGTGTTTTGCCACCGGTCTGCCGCCATCGTTCGGGTACCCCATACAGTGTAGCCGTTCGTTCGCCGCCTGTCAAAGGTCGACGCTAGATAGCCACGGCGCGGCGGCAGGGGGATAGCTATATATTTAGATTCCCCGGTTCGCCCTATCCGTCCTCGAACAACTGCCCGAAGAGCTTCGCCGTCCCGGTGCGGAGATGCCGGTTGAACGTCGGCTGTGAGACGTCGAGCATCGCCGCGACTTCCTCGCCCGTACTCTCTCGGGGCCACTCGAAGAAGCCGCTGTAGTAGGCCGTCTCTATCGCTTCGAGCTGTCGGTCCGTGAGCTCCGCAGTAACGTCGTCCCGCAACCCCTGAACGGTCTGGAGCGGGCGGTCGTGCTCCCGGCGGGCGACGAGCGTCGCGTCCTGATACCGGGATTCGAACATCTTCGAGAACTCCCGGACGCTCCTGTTTGCAGGGAGTTCGACGGTGACACGCACCTGTCCGTCGTCGACTTCGATATCCCGTAAGACAGCGCCGTGTTCCCGGACCTTGTCGAGTATCGTCTCTCCGGCGGGCACGCATTCGACGACACTCTCCGATTCGTCACCGGAGACCTCGCTGGCCTCGCGGAACCCGGGTGACTCCGTCGCGACGTCACAGAACTCCGTCGGCGAGCAGTCCCGGAGCGTGAGAAACAGCCGCGGACTGTCGCCCTCCTGTACGACACTCCTGAGTTCGGCCTCGCCTCCGACCTGGTGGAGATGGCGAAGCAGCGGCCCTTCGGGCTCGGTGATTGCGAATCTGAGTTCCTGGGTGCGGTCGCTCATCAGCCCGGCTTTGCGCTCGGCCGCCGTGATGGCGTAGCCGACCGTCTCACCGAGCTCCGCGATGACGCTTCGCTGGAACTCGTCGAACAGGTCGGGCTCGTCACCGTACACCGTCAGGACACCGTATCGTGTCCCCTCGTAGGTCACTGGGACCGAGATGACCGACCGGAACCCGAAGTCGAGCGCGGCCTGCTGCCACGGTTCGAACGGGGGGTCGACGTGAATCGGGTCGACGACCTCTGGTTCCTGGCGCCGGTAGGCTCTGGCAGCGACCCCGTCGGCACCGACTGTCACGGTGATACTGTCGAGATACGCCTCACCGGTCCCGGC
>JBEQBH010000138.1:0-4084 GCA_041639955.1 Halobacteriales archaeon
GGTCGCCGACGCCGTCGCCTTCGCGCTCGCCCAGGACCCGCCGACGACGGTCAACGAACTCGACGTGTATCGGCGGGACAAGTTCGGGCACTTCTGAGCCACCTTTTTCTGCGTCGGGTGTCCTCGCGAGCCTTCGGCTCGCTGCGGGCACCCTCCTTGAAAAACGTGGGCGAAAAAGGCCGGACCCTCACTTTGTTCGGGTCCGGTGAAACGCGGCGCGAAGCGCCGCGTATGCTCTTCTCCGCTATTCCTGCTCGGACAGCCACGCCAGCAATCCTTTCTGGGCGTGCAGGCGATTTTCGGCCTGGTTCCACACCACCGCGTTGTCGCTCTCGATGGCGTCGTCGGTGACCTCCTCGCCGCGGTGGGCGGGCAGACAGTGCATCAGCGTGCGGTCCCCCAGCAGGTCCGTCGTGACCTGGAAGCCGTCGAACTCGGCGAGTTTCTCCTCGCGCTCGTCCTCCTCGCCCATGCTGACGAAGACATCGGTGTAGACCACGTCGGCGTCGGCGACGGCGGCCTGAGGGTCGTGGGTGGTCTCGGGGGCGGTCCCCAGGTCGTCGGCGCGGGCGAGCACGTCGTCGTCGACCTCGTACCCCTCGGGGGTGGCGACAGTCAAATCAAGGTCGACCATCGCCGCGCCCAGGGCGAAGGACTGACAGACGTTGTTGCCGTCGCCGACCCAGGCGACGGAGACGTCGTCGAAGCCGCCAAAGCGCTCCCGAACGGTCAGCAGGTCCGCCAGCGTCTGGCAGGGGTGGGCGTCGTCGGTCAGGGCGTTGATGACAGGTACGTCGCTGTAGGCGGCCAGCTCCTCGACGTCCTCGTGGTCGTAGACGCGGGCCATGATGAAATCGACGTACCGGGCCAGCGCGCGGGCGGTGTCTTTGACCGGCTCGCCGTGGCCCAGGTGGATGTCGTCGGGGCCGAGGAAGATAGCGTGGCCCCCCAGCTGTGTCATGCCAGTCTCGAAGGAGACCCGCGTCCGAGTCGAGGGTTTCTCGAATATCATCCCCAGCGTCTGCTGGTCGAGCAGGCCGCTGGCGTCCTCGCCGTCGGGACCTTTGATAGCGGCGGCGCGGTCCAGCACGGCGGTCAGTTCGTCGGTCGTGAGGTCGTCGACGTCGAGTAAGTGCATGGTTACAGCAGGCGTTCGGTCACGTCCGTCAGGACGCTCACCGCGCGGTCGTACTCCGCGAGGTGGATGTGTTCGTTCGGCGCGTGGTCGAGGTCGGAGTCACCCGGGCCGTAGGTCACCATCGGGCAGTCCCAGGCCTTCGCGTAGACGTTCATGTCGCTGGTTCCGGTCTTGCGAAGGAGCGTCGGGTCGCCGCCGTGGTCGCGGATGGCCGTCCGGAACGCCCGGCCGACGGCGGTACGGGGGCTCTGCATGACCGGTTCGACCTTGTCGTCCCAGTTGACGGTGCCGTTGCTCAGGTGCCCGTCGGCCATCTCGCGTATCTCGTCGGTCGAGTACTCCGGGGGGACCCGAAGTTGGACCTGCATGGTCGCTTCGACGGAGAGGCCGTCGTCGGAGATGCCGCCCTTGAAGTCGACGGGCTTGCAGGTGACGCGCTCGAAGACGGGGTGCCACTCGTCCTTGGCGAACTCGTCTTCGACGGCTTCCCACCAGTCCATCGCGTCCTGGATGGCGTTGTTCTCCGGGCGCGAGGAGTGGCCCGACTCGCTGGTGGCGACGTAGGTGCCACCGAGGAGGCCCCGGTAGCCGAGCGTGATGCCCTCCCAGCCGGAGGGCTCGCCGTTGATGACGGCGTCGGGCTCGCTGTCCCTGTCCGCGACGAGGTGGTGTCCGCCCGTCGAGTCCACTTCCTCGCGGACGACGCCGACGAAAGAGGCCCCGGTGCGGACGGCGGCGATGGCCATCGCACAGAGCGGCCCCTTCGCGTCGACCGACCCCCGGCCCCACAGCACCTCCCCGTCGTCGGTCTCCTCGATGCGGACGGGGATGTCGCCGGGGACTGTGTCGATGTGAGAGGTCAGCAGGACGCCGTCGTCGGCCGGCGCGCGGACGTTGCCGACCTCGTCCAGCCACACCTCGCGGTCGTGGGCCTCGAAGAAGTCGACGAGACGCTGGGCGGCCTCGCCCTCGTCGCGCGAGACCGACGGGATACGGACCACGTCCTCGAGCAGGTCCCGGGCCTCGCTGTCGGCCTCGCGGGTCTGTGCCTCGCTCATCCCACCACCTCGGTCATGGCCTCGACCACCTCGTCGGCGTGGGACTCGTCGATGGTCAACGGCGGGAGCAGGCGCACGACGGTCCGTCCCGCCGGTAGCGCCAGGATGCCGTGGTTCAGCGCGAGTTTCTTCAGCGCCGCGTTCGCGCCACGGCCCACCTCGACGCCAATCATCAGCCCCTCGCCGCGGATATCTCGGACCTCGTCGCCGATTGCGGCTTCCAGTTCGGTCTGGAGGTACTCACCAATCACGGCGGCGTTACCGGGGACGCTGTCCTCAATGAGAGTCGAGACCGTGGCACCGGCGGCCGCGGAGATGACCGGGCCGCCCGAGAAGGTCGACGCGTGTGAGCCGTAGTTCTCGGCGATCCAGTCCCGGCACAGCGTCGCGCCGATGGGGAGGCCGTTGCCCAGCCCCTTGGCCGACGTTATCATGTCGGGTGCGACCGCCGCTCGCGTCGAGTTCCACAGCGCGCCGGTCCGGCCCATCCCGGTCTGGACCTCGTCGAAGATGAGCGCCGCGCCGGCGTCGTCGGTTATCTCGCGGGCCGCTTCGAGATAGCCGTCCGAGGCGGGGTTGATTCCGCCCTCGCCCTGGACCGGTTCGACGATAAACGCCGCCGTGTCCTCGTCTACGGCCTCGTCTAACGCCTCGGCGTCGTCGTAGGGAACGAACTCAACGTCGCCGATGAGCGGCTCGTAGGGCTCCTTGTACTTGTTCTTCCAAGTGGTCGCGAGCGACCCCATCGTGCGGCCGTGAAAGCCCTGCATCGTGGCGACGATTTTGGAGTTTCCGGTCGCCGACCGGGCGAACTTCAGGGCGGCCTCGTTGGCCTCGGTGCCCGAGTTACAGAGCCAGGTCTTGTCGATTGGGTCCGGCGCGGTGTCGGCGAGCAGGTCGTACAGCGCCGTCCGCTCGGCGTTGGGGTAGGAGGCCTGGACGTAGGTTATCCGCTCCAGTTGCTCGGAGACGGCGGACTGGACGGCCTCGTGGCTGTGTCCCAGCGGGACACAGGCGTAGGAGGCGCCCATGTCGAGGTATTCGGTACCGCTGTCGTCGTAGACGTAGGCGCCGTCGCCGCGTTCTATCTGTATCGGCTTCTCGTTGAAGACGAAGCCGCTCACAGCGACGCACCTCCGGCCGTCGCACCACATGTCGTGTGTACAGTCATTGTTCCTCCGTTACAGCCTCGGCCTTGATATGTGTCCCGTCACCGTCCAGCGCCGACAGAATCGGCTCGTCGGCGTTGGCGTCGGCGACGACGACCTCCGGCGAACCGTCCGACAGCGCCTCCTCGGCGGCCATTATCTTGCGGCCCATGAACCCCTCGGCAGCGGCTTCGAGCGCCTGCCAGTCGGCGTCCGTCTCGACCGACTGAATGAGCGTCGACGGGTCGTCGGGGTCCTCGTAGACGCCGTCCACGTCGGTCAGCAGGACGAGCGTGGCGTCGAGTTTACCGGCGATGGCGGCCGCGGAGCGGTCGGCGTCGGTGTTGACGGGAACGACCACCTCGTCGTCGTCTCCCGCCATCGGCGGCGCGGCGACGGGGGTGTACCCATCCGATAGCAGTGTCCGGAGCAGGTCGCCGTTGACCTGCTTGATAGTTCCCGAGTGGTCACCCCGCTTTATCTTCTTCTTGCCGTCCTCGACCACGCGAACCGCCGATTTCCGGGGTCCGTACAGCAGTTTGCCGTCGACACCGTTCAGTCCGACCGCGTCGACGCCCTCGCTCTGGAGCCCCGCGACGAGCTGGGTGTTCAGGTGGCCAAAGGCCATCTCGAACACCTCCATCGTCGCCTCGTCGGTGAACCGGCCGACGACGCCGCTTGGCGTCTCGACGTATTCGGGCTCGATGCCGAGCCGTTCGAGCGTCTCGTCGACCGTGGTC
>JBEQBH010000139.1:0-4081 GCA_041639955.1 Halobacteriales archaeon
GTCGTCGAGCGTAGCGGGGTCAAGCTACAAGGGCGTCCGGGCCGACAATCAGGTATGGACGACACAAAGAACGTCGGGGGCCGGGACCGGCTCGGTCGCTTCCTGCTCGCTGCCCTGTTGAGTACCGTCGCCGTCCGCTGGCTGCGCAGCGGCAAACGCCTTCGCGGGCTGCTCGCGGGCGTCGGCGCGCTGGGCTTTGGGTTCACCGCGACCACCCGCTACTGCGGCGTCAATGACGCGCTCGACATCGACACGACCGACGACAGCGGCGAGGTCAGCATCGACTTCGACGAGTCCGACGACGAAGCGGGGGGAACGGCCACGGACGCCGACGAGACCGTCGACGCGGCGGCGACCACCGACGCGGGCGCGACACAGGCACGAGAGCACTATCTCACCTGTGCGGCCTGTGGAGAGCCCATCGTCGCCGGCCAGTCCCGCGGGCCGAACGAGGACGACGAAATCGTCCACGACGACTGCGCGTAACCGGCGCGCCGACCAGTTATCTTCTGCCGGCTCCGGGCCGGCGACGACGGTCCTATCGGGAGTCCCAACGCCGGTCACGACAGCACTGTCCGTGTGACCGCAGTCGTTGCCAGGGCCGGCAGATACTTGTGATATGGTCTCATGGGTCAAGATGGATCGACATGCAACCGTGCCACAACTGTCAGGCGGTCATCGACGAGTACATCCTGGATAAACAACTCGAACCCCTGCGGGAGCTGACAGTCGACGACTTCAACCTCTGTGTCGACTGTACCACCATCGTCGAGGATGCGTGCGTGGAGTGCGACGGTGCAGTCTACGTGCCACGGACAGAGAGCGAGACGCCGGATTACTGCCCGGCGTGTCGGGCCGAGACGCTGAAACAGACGGGCCGGGACCCGGGCTGGACGGCTGACACGGCCTCGACCTGACGGACGGCGCGTTCTGTTTTTCGAGACAGACACCCGCCAGCCGTAGCTCTGTACCGAAGGGCTCGCGGAGAAACGGGTTATCTCGGGGCGAGACCTGCTTCGGTTCGAGCAGTACCGCGCTCAAGAGCCGAGCAGCGTTGCGCTCAATGGAGTCTTTTTCACGAGGCGAGAAGAAGTGCTACGAAATGCCGCCAGCCGACTCCGATACGGAAGGAGTGGACTTTTCGCTCCGCAATGTGGTTTTAGCTCTCTTTCTCCTGCTAATTGTTAGGTTCGGAACGAGGTTGGCGAGAGGAATCGTAGAAGGCAACTATCTGACAGGGGTGTTAGGATTGACCCTTGCTTTCGTACCGATGGTCTACCTCCTGCTTGTATTCAAAAGGGCGTATTTCTGAGGATAGAGCGTGGGGTTCGCTATCGGTGTTGTGTCTACCAACGGTCGGAAGACTGGTGCTTTATATAAACACCCGCCCCTCGTCTCACGTATGCAGACCCACATCGTCCCGGTCGGGTTCGACTACGACCGGCTCATCGCGCCGCTCGTGCGCGAGCAACTCGACGTGGACCGCGTCATCTTGCTGGAGGGGGCGGTCGGCTCCGAAGCCAACGTCGAGTACTCGCGCAACCTCGCGGAGAAACTGGAGAAAGACTACGAGAACCTGCTCGGCGCCGAGACCGAGCGGGTCGTCGTCGCCGACGTCTACGACTACGACGAGGCCTTCGAGCAGGCCTTTGCCCTCATCAACGCCGAACTCGACTCGGGCAGCGAGGTGTGGGTCAACGTCTCGGCGATGCCCCGGACCGTCTCCTTTGCCTTCGCCACGGCCGCCCACTCCATCATGGTCGAGCGCGAGGGCGACCGCGACCGCATCCACACCTACTACACAGTCCCCGAGAAGTACCTGGAGACCGAACTCGCGGAGGAGCTGCGCAGGCAGGTCGACCTGCTCCAGGACATGGAGACCGACGAGCCCGGCGACGAGCGGGTCGACGAGCGGGTCGACGAGCGGCTCTCGACGGCGCTCGACCTGCTGGACGAGTTCGACGAGCGCGGGACGACCATCGGGGCAAAGGAGATAGACGGCTCACACATCGTCGAGCTCCCCGTCGCCTCCTTCTCGAACGTCAAGCCCTTCGAGGAGGTCATCCTCTTCACGCTGGGCGAACACGGGGAGTTCGAGTCCGTCTCGGAACTCGCACAGGCGCTGGCCCGCGACATGGGCGAGGAGTACACCGACTCCTTTCGCTCGAAGGTCATCTACAACGTCGACCGGCTGGGTCCCGGCGGCAAGGGGTACATCGAGCAGGAAGACCACGGGAAGTCCTACCGGACGAAGCTGTCCCGCATCGGCGAACTGTGGGTCCGGGCCCACTCGGCCGAGGACCGGGACGCCGACCTGTCCTGATTGGGGCTGTCCGACGTCCCGGCCCGCTGAAGAGAATAGTTCTTCAGAATTAGTGAGTGAAGAAACATCATTCATTTGTAGCGCCAGTGGCTAGCGGACACTAGAATGAGCACCGTTCGAACCGTCGGGTGGACAGTCGTCGCGCTGGTGCTGATGGCACTGGCTGTGCCGTGGTTCCTCTGGGGAGACAGTCAGACAGCGCTGGGCCTCCCGGTGTGGCTGTGGTGGCATATCGGCTGGATGGCGCTTGCAAGCGTCGTCTTCGCCGTCTTCGCGCGCACCGACTGGGGCCTCGGTATCGAGGGGGTGACCCGCCGTGGCTGAGACGACGCTCCAGCTCGGCATCGTCGGCGCGTACATGGTCGTCGCGCTCGCTGTCGGCGCCGTCGCCTACCGGCTGACCGACCGCACCGCCGAGGACTACTACCTCGCGAGCCGGACGCTGGGAACCGTCGTCCTCCTGTTTACCACCTTCGCGACGCTGCTTTCGGCCTTTACCTTCTTCGGCGGCCCGAACCTCGCCTACAGCGCCGGTCCCGAGTGGATACTCGTCATGGGCCTGATGGACGGGATTATCTTCGCCGTCCTCTGGTACGTGCTGGGGTACAAGCAGTGGCTGGTCGGCAAGCGCCACGGCTACGTGACGCTGGGGGAGATGCTCGGCGACCGGTTTGGCTCGACGGCGTTGCGGGTCACCGTCGCGGCCGTCAGCCTCGTCTGGCTGTTCCCGTACGTCATGCTCCAGCAGAAGGGCGCGGGCCAGGCCATCGTCGGGCTCACCGGCGGCGCGGTCCCGTTCTGGGTCGGGGCGGGCGGTATCACGCTGTTTATGGTCCTGTACGTCGCCCTCTCGGGGATGCGCGGCGTCGCCTGGACCGACACGCTCCAGGGACTCTTTATGCTCTCGCTCGTCTGGGTCGCGGTGGCATGGGTCCTCTCGGCCGTCGGGGGCGCGGGCGAGGCGACGGCTCTGCTGGCGGCTGAGCGGCCGGACTTTCTCGGCCTCGGCGGCGGGCTCTACACGCCTCAGTACATCATCTCGACGGCGGTCAGCATCGCCTTCGGCGTGACGATGTTCCCCCAGATAAACCAGCGCTTCTTCGCCGCCGGCTCGAAGAAGGTGCTCAAGCGGACCTTCGCGCTGTGGCCGATACTGGTCGTCCTGCTGTTCGTCCCGGCGTTCATGCTGGGCGCGTGGGCGGCGGGGCTGGGCGTGACTGTCCCCGAGGGTGGGAACGTCATCCCCGCGATACTGGGCGAGTACACGCCGACGTGGTTCGCCGCACTGGTCATCGCCGGCGCGATGGCCGCGATGATGTCCTCCAGTGACTCCATGCTGCTGTCCGGGTCGTCGTATCTGACACGGGACCTCTACCGGCCCCTGACTGGCCGCGACGACAGCGACGACGCAACCGACCAGCGCGAGACGGTTGTCGCTCGCGTCGGCGTCGTCGCCTTCGCGACGCTCTCTTTCGTCGCCAGCCTCTACACCCCGGGGACGCTGGTCCAGATCGGCGACACCGCCTTCAGCGGCTTCGCACAGCTTACCGTGCCGGTCGCGCTGGCGCTGTACTGGCGGGGGACGACCCGAAGCGGGATGTTCGCCGGCGTCGTCGGGAGCCAGCTGTTCTACGTACTGCACGTCTTCCCCGTCCTCGCGACCCTTGCGGGACTGGTCGGCGTCGACGTCGCTCTGCCCGCGACGTATATGGGGTGGACGCCGGGGGTCGTCGGCATCGTCGTCGGCCTCCTGCTGAC
>JBEQBH010000140.1:0-4073 GCA_041639955.1 Halobacteriales archaeon
TCACCGGTCGCGGTGAGGGCGGCCAGTCCGATGAGGACGTAGCCGGCGTGACCGACACTGGAGTAGGCCAGCATCCGCTTGACCGTCTCCTGGGTCGCCGCGGCGAAGTTCCCGACGAACATCGTCGCGATGGCGAGCACCTGGAAGACGACGAACCAGTCGACGGCCCCGCTACCTACGAGCGAGCCGATGGGGAAGGCCACGGCGAAGACGCGGAACGCGAGCACGAAGCCGGCGGCCTTCGAGGCCGAGGAGAGGAACGCCGAGATGGGCGCGGGTGCACCCTCGTAAGCCTCGGGCGCCCAGAACTGGAACGGGACAGCGGCCATCTTGAACGCGAGACCGCCGATAATCATCACGATACCGACGCCGAGGATGGACGTGGGCACCGAGGCGCCACTCGCCCCCGCCTCGACGCTCCCGTCGATGATGGTCTGGACGGTGCCGGACTCGATGGCGGTGGCGACGGCGTCAAAGCGCATGACGCCGGTCGCGGCGTACACGAGCGAGATACCGTAGGCGAACACGGCCGAGGAGACCGCACCGACTAGGAAGTACTTCAGCCCGGCCTCGACGCTCCCGCGGTTCTCCTTGAGGAAGGCCACGAGGGCGTAGGACGGCAGCGAGACGAGCTCGAAGGCGACGAAGGCCGTCGCCAGGCTGTTAGCGGCCGACAGCAGGCTCATCCCGGTCGCGGACAGCAAGACCAGGGCGTAGAACTCCGCCTGGTAGGCGTGGTCGCGCACGTAGTCCATACTGGCAAGCGTCACCAGCGCGGTGACGCTCGCGACGATGGTCATGAAGAACAGCGCCATCTGGTCGACGACCAGCTGCCCGCTGAAGAGGACAGCCGCGCCGGCCCCGCCCTGTCCGGTCGGAACACCGACGCCGTCGTACAGCAGGTACACCGCTGCGGCCAGCGAGCCGAGCGAGCCGGCGACGGCAATACCGCCAAGCGCCGTCGTGTTCGTCGTGTCGGGGTCAACGCTGTCGGCGAGCAACAGCACGAGCGCGGCGGCACCGAACGCGAGTGCAGGCGCGGTGGCGAGCCACGTCGGGTCGACCATCTATGCACCACCTCCGGTGAGCGGAGCAACAGCGTGTTGTATCATATCCAGCGAGAGGTCGGGTGCGACACCCAGTGCGATGACTAGCAGCAGGAGGACCGCAAGCGGCGCCACGTCGTGGAACGCCGCTGGCGTGACCTCGTAGTCGGTCTCCAGGTTGAAGCCGCCAAAGAGGGTCCGCTGCATCGCCCACAGCAGGTATCCGGCGACGATGACGATGCCGAACATCGCGAGCGAGGTCAACACCGGCGCGCTCGCTCCCAGGGTCGCGGCGTCGAACGCGCCCTGGAAGATGAAGAACTCGGCGGCGAAGCCGGCCATCAGCGGCAGGCCCATGTAGCCGAAGGCGGCGGCGACGAAGATGCCGACCGTCCACGGCATCCGGTCCGCGAGCCCGGACATATCGCCGACCATGCGGGTGTGGGTCGTGTTGTAGATGACGCCGACAGTCATGAACATCAGGCCGGAGATGAGGCCGTGTGCGACCATCTGGAAGGTCGCGCCACCCATCCCGAGCGGGGTGAAAGCCACCAGCCCGAGGATGACATAGCCCATCGACGAGATCGAGGAGTACGCGACAATACGTTTGAGGTCACGCTGTGCGAGTGCCAGCATCGCGCCGTAGATGACCGACACGACGCCGACGATGGCAAGCGGGACGGCCAGCTGTCGGGCCGTCGCCTCCAGCATCGTGAAGTTGAACCGCAGCAGGGCGTAGGTCCCCATCTTCAGCAGGACGCCGGCCAGCATCACCGACACCGGCGTCGGCGCCTCGACGTGAGCGTCGGGCAGCCACGTGTGCAGCGGGAAGACGGGTACCTTCACCGCGAAGCCGATGAACATCAGGACGAAGGAGATCGTCGCCAGACTGTAGCCGGCGACGGTCGGCAGCCCGGTCGCCGCCCGGAACGTCGTCGCCATCGCGGGCAGGGACAGCGTCGTCAGGTCCGTCGCGAACACGAGGGCAAAGAGCCCCGCGAACATCACCAGCGAGGCGACGTTCGTGTAGACGAAGAACTTGATGGCGGCGTACTTCCGGCGCGGGCCGCCCCACACGCCGATGAGGAAGTACATCGGGATGAGAACGCCCTCCCAGAAGACGAACCAGAGGAAGAAGTCAAGCGCCGTGAAGACGCCGATGAGACTGACTTCCATCAGGAGCATCAGCCCGTAGAACTGGCTCTGGCGCTCGTCGATGGGTGTCCACGCGGAGACGATGGCCAGCGTGGTCAGGATGGTCGTCAACGTCAGTAGCGGCATGCTGACGCCGTCCAGCCCCACGTAGTACTGGACTGTGTACTCGCCCAGGCTGAGCCACGGAACCTGCGTCCCGAAGGCGACCTCACCGGGCGAGAGCAGAGCGTTCCCGGCGCCGTTGTAGTCGGTCAGGAACACGTAGTACATGTAGCTCGTCAGCGCGACCGGAATCACGCTGATACCGGCCGCGAGCTTCCCGGCGAACCGGTCGGGAGCGAGCATGACGATGCCCGCGCCCAGCAGCGTCACCAGCAGGAGCGTCTCGACCAGCATTCAGAACCACCCCCCGGCGACGCCGAAGACGACCAGCAAGAGCACGAGCCCGAGCGTCAGCAGCGCCGCGTAGTTGCTGACGACGCCCGACTGGATGCGCCGAATCCGGCTTCCACCGAAGAGGCTGACGCTGGAGACGCCGTTGACGATGCCGTCGACGACGCCCTGGTCGAACTTGTCCATCGCTCGGGCGACCGGATACGTGAACCCGGTCGCGAGCCACACCTGATACTCGTCCTGGTAGTAGTTGTGCATGAGTATGGTCTTTGCACCGCCCAGCTTGTCCGTGTGTTCGACCGGCTCGGGTCCGCTGTACAGCGAGCGGGCGACGAGCAGACCGGCAAGTGCCAGCGCGAGCGAGAGGGCCGCAGAGGCCAGCAGCGTCCCGATGGCACCGAGCGGTTCGCCCGCCGCGACGCCAGACACGTCGTGGAGTAGCTCCTCGTAGCGGACTAGCCCGGTCCCGAGTTGGGCGGGCCAGCCGCCCTCGTCCGGGCCGTGGAGCCACGCGTGCAGGAAGTCGATGTGAGCGCCGGTCAGCTCCGCGACCGGCTTCATGTTGATGAGCCCGACCGTCGCGGCGAGCACGCCGAGGACCGACAGGGGGCCCTTGACGTTCCAGCCAACGCCGTGGGGGTCACGCGCGATGTCGCTCCGCGGTTCGCCGTGGAAGGTGAGATACACCATGCGGAAGGTGTAGAAGCCGGTCATGAAGACGGCCAACAGTCCCATCGCGTACGCGAGGAGATAGGCGGGACCGAGTCCACCCGAACTCCCCAGCCCGTGGATGAGCGCCTCGTAGAGCACCTCGTCCTTGGACCAGAAGCCCGCGAAGGGGACGATGCCGGCCAGTGCCAGCGACCCCGCGAGGAACGTCCAGTAAGTCACCGGCATCCGGTCTTTCAGGCCGCCCATGTCCCACATGTTCTCGTTGTGGTGCATGGCGATGATGACCGACCCCGCGCCCAGGAACAGCAGCGCCTTGAACACGGCGTGGGTCGTCAGGTGGAAGACGGCGGCCACGTAGCCGCCCGACCCCAGCGCGAGCATCATGTAGCCGTACTGGGAGATGGTCGAGTACGCGAGCACCTGCTTTATCTCCTGTTTGACGACACCCATCGTCGCCGCAAAGAGGGCGGTAAAGCCACCGACCAGTGCGATGACGGCGAGTGCCGTCGGGGAGATGGCGTAGAAGCCGTACATCCGCGCGACCAGATAGACACCGGCCGCGACCATCGTCGCCGCGTGGATGAGCGCCGAGACCGGGGTGGGGCCCTCCATCGCGTCGGGGAGCCAGGTGTGCAGCGGGAACTGCGCGGACTTCCCGATGACCCCGCCCAGAACCAGGAGGCCAAGCACCGTGAACCAGGCCTGGGGCCCCATGCCGACGGTGTCCAGCATGGCGATGTGTTCGGTCGCGCCGTTTACGACTGCCTCCTCGGCCAGCGCCGGGAAGCTCTGTGCGACGACCTCCCC
>JBEQBH010000141.1:0-4038 GCA_041639955.1 Halobacteriales archaeon
GATTACCGTATCGACCCCACGGAGATACCGGACAGCACAACTACCGGGACCGTCACAGTGGAACTGGCCGAAGCAGACGATGAGTCTGACACGGATTCAGTGCGGCTCATGCACGAGGTCCGTAACCTCGATTCGGGCTACCAGATCGTCGGCACCCCGATGGACGCGGAAGCGGTCGTCACGCAGTACACGTACGGTGAACTCACCTACGAGCCGACGAACACGAGCTGGATTGAGGCGGATATGTCTCAGGCCGGTTCGACGTACTACGTGAGCGGTATCAACGACTCGGCCCGGATCGGCTACGTGTTCAGCGACGATGCGGAGAGCTACACCAGAGAGCTACACGAGGGATACAACCTCGTCACGCCCACCACCGACCTGAACGAGCGGTCGAGTATCAGGTTCGGGAACGAACTCGGGTCGATATCTATCGGGTCCCTGGACGCGCTGTACGAACCCGAGTCGGGACAGGGAACGACCGCACCGGAGAACCTCACGTTCACGACGCTGTCGCCGAGCACCACCATCTCGCCCTACGAGGGGTATTACGTCTACATCGAAGCCGACGAGAAGTGGGGCGTCATAACCGACGAGAACTACGAGCCGACCGAGGGAAGCTAAGCCCCACGTCGGCTTCACGCCCGCCGTATCGAGCCGTTCCACACCACTCGTGGCGGACCCGCAGTGAATCCGAAGTAACGCTGTATTTCAGTGCCGGTTCAGTATCCGTAGTAGATGGCCAGTGCCTTGAGCACGCCGTAGATGACCGCAATCGGGAGGGCAACGTACAGCGCGACCGCCCGGAACAGTCCCCAGGGAATCAGTCCGCCCCCGCTCCCGCCTCCGTTCCCGACGGTCACCGTACCAGCCGACTTCGGCCCGACGCTGAGTTCGACCACGCCGGTCTCGTTCGCCCGGTATGTGAACTGCACCTGTTTCGTCTCGCCCGGCGCAATCGTGTAGGTGGTGTCCGACACCGCGCTCCCGTTAGCGTACAGCTCTAAGCTTCCGTCGGCGCTGCTGGTGCCGTCGTTCCGCAGCGTCGCGTTCACCAGCACAACGCCACCGACCGGGGCGTCGGTCCGATTGAGCGTCGCCCCGGTCACCGAGACATCGGGCGACCCACTGACGGTCGGGAGCGGGGTCGACGGTCGCGGTCGGTCGTTCGCAGCCGGTCCGTCCGCCGTCGTCGAGCGTGTCGCTCCCTCGCTTGCCGTGGCCGTCTCCGTTGCCGTCTCCGTGGCTGTGGCCGTCTCCGTTGCCGTCGCCGTCGCCGTGGCTGTGGCGGTCGTCGTGGCTGTGGCGGTCGACGTGGCCGTGGTCGTCGCAGTCGGTCCCGGAGTCTGTGTCGGCGTCGCTGTCGAACTCGACGTAGGCGTCGGTGTGAACGTCTGTATCGGACTGGTATCGTCGAACGATCCATCCGGGAACGTCAGGTCCAGTTCCTCGACCTCCGCGGTGGGATTTGGGTCGGTCTGGCGGGCCTGTGGCCCGTCGGCGTCCCCCACGTGAAACGTCACCTCCGAGTCGATGTCGCTGCTCACTCGGAGTTTCTCACCCGACATGGTGCCGTATTGGCCGCCCGAGCCGACGGTGATAGCGTCCTGGCTCTCACCGTTTGCCACGGCGACGATTGTCGTTCCCTGCGGCGCGACCCGCTCGCTGGTTTCCGCGACGCCGTAGTAGGAGTTCGGCGGGAGCGGCTGACCGAACGACGGGCCGACAGCGAGCGCTGCCACTGTCAAAAGGATACAGACCGCCCCGAACAACGTCACCAGCTGCCGAGCTTTGTCCCGGTCCATCTCTGTTAGTGGGTGCGAATAACAGTCATATGCATTCCAATTCAGGCTCGATATGGGGCAGATTTGACAGGGATCCGTATAGAGTTACTGCTCTGCAGGACCCGCCAGCGGGCAGCCCGCGACGGGGCGGTTTCGACCGCTGCGGTGGCACCGACGTTACTGGGACACTTATCCGTCCCTGGGCCCGAATGTCGTTGCCGTACACAAGTTGTCAGAGGCACCGCACTTGGCTGGCATCTCCCGCCAGCTTCCGGCGACGGCCTGTCCCCCAGACGGCGCATAACTGGCTAGCACCGCGTCTCACGCGGGAACGTTCCCGCCCCGCAGGAGGTACATTTTTTAGCCGACCGGAGGGACGTGTTTCCGATGGACGAAACGGCCATGCGGGCAGTGAAGCTGGTCGCGCTGGTGGGCGTTGCGGTCGTGTTTCTGACCGCCGGTCTGTGGGTGTATCTCGGCCTTGGTCTCGTACTCGGCCTTGCCGGTCCGACGTTCAGTTTCGTACTGCTCTTTTATGTCACTAACGACGTGTACACGGCACTCACCGGCTGACACCGCGTTCCTGGCCACAACGCGGCGGGAGCAACGACCGACAACGGCTCCAGTACGGTCGCTCGAACAGCGGACTGCGAGACGGTAGAGGAGGCTGTCCCGGGGCCAACTCTCAGTGCGTGGCCAGCGAGATGTTCGCCGCGGTCCCGACAGCCACATTGTGTTGGTGTCGCCAGTAAATACATACAGGACATTAATATTCAACGTACAATGTCAACCATTTCCGAGTCGGGCCAGAACACAGACGCGAGCTACGAAATCCGGGCCGACCGAACCGAGAACACGCTGTATCTGGAGTTCAACGGATCGCTCACAGCCGAGGAGATGCAGACCGCCGCCGACGAGACCGTCGAGGTGGCGGAACGTCTCGGTGACGGGTTCGGAATTATCAACGACATCTCGGGGTTCACGCCGCCGTCGCCCGAGGCCGCCAAACCAATCAAGGAGGCACAGGCCGCGCTAAAGGAGTTGGGCGTCGGCGACGTGGTTCGCGTCGTCGCCGACGAGACGAGTGCCGTCACCGAGAACGCCTTCCAGCGACGGTCGCGCGCGGCCGGCTACGAAGGCAAGACCGCGACGACGATAGACGAAGCCGAACGGCAACTGGAGTCGTGAGCGGGCGTCCGGACGACTACCGCACGTCGTGGTCGAGTCGACCCCGGCCGGGCCGTCGCTTGTCGGCACCAGCAGATACTCTCCAGTCCGGACCGCTTTATTACCACGTATAAATATAAGGTGCTGACACTATCCGTTCGGACGATTAACAGGAGCGTATGGATGGACGAACTATAGCGGAGTCACTCTCAGACCAGGAACTCGCAGAGCGCGTCGTCGAAATGGAGAAGCAACTCGACCGTCTGGAAACGACTCTGGCGGCCGTCGCTGACGAAATAGACGGCATCTCGCTCTCCAGTCAGTGTGGCAAATGCGAGGAGTCCCTGCTACTCATCAAGGATGGAACCCTGTACTGCCCGTACTGCGGCAACGGTGATCCTCTGTAACAGATATCTGTAACGGACATCTGTAACGAATTACGTGGCGAGGGGGAACCGGTCGGACAACGCAACGAGCGGCGCTCCGGCCCCGGAACGGGCCGCTACTGAGACCCTGCAGCAGCCACGGCAGTCGATATACTCACATCAGTACGGCGACCTGCCGTTGCCGTCCGTCGCGACCGGTCGCTGGGTCGCCGTCAGCGTCGCCTCGAACGAGGTGACCGAAGGAGACGCTTCGCCGAGGGCGCGCTGTTTCTCTACCTCGGCCGCGATGGCGTCGGTGACACCAGGGTGGTCAAGCAGCGGGTCGGCGTAGGCGATGCCGCCGCGGTCGAGTTCGAGCGCCTCGGGAATCCGCCGCTCGGTCGCCTCGCTCCGGCCCAGAAATAGCGGGACGGCGACCGCGGCGCTGGTCGGGATGTTGTAGCGGGCACACTCGACGGCCGGGTTCTGGAGGAGATAGCAGGTCACCACCGCGCCGTAGTCGGACTGCGCTTCCAGCCGGCTCGCGTGGTAGTCCGTCGTCTGGCGCTGGTAGGGGTCAGAGCTGCTGCCGAAGCTCACCAAGACGACCGACGCGTCCCCGTCGGGCGCTACCTGGGCCCCGGCCCGCTGTGCCAGTACGTCCGTTATCGCCGGGCTCTGCCCGGGCGGCTCGCAGTAGGTGACGGTTCCCGGGACGGCCG
>JBEQBH010000142.1:0-3989 GCA_041639955.1 Halobacteriales archaeon
GCCACGTCGACGCCGGCTCGCCGTGCAGCCACGACATCGCTCTCGCTGTCACCGACGTACAGCGGGTTCGTACAGCCGATATCGGCCATCGCACGCTCCAGATACGTCGGCTCGGGCTTCTTTTCGGCCAGGCTCTCGATAGTCGGCTCGCGGGCGACGACGGTCTCAAACCGGTCCGCGAGACCGTGTTCCTCGAGCGCGTGCCGGACGATGCGACGCTGGTTGTTGCTGACGACGCCGGTCGAGACATCGACCGCGTCGAGGGCCGCCACGTCGTCGTAGAGCGTCTTCCGGCCGGCGGTGATCTCCTCGCGCAGTAGCTCGTCGATTCGGTCTTCGCGACACTGCCAGAGCCGCTCGGGCACGACGGCGTGGCGGTCGGCCAGCGCGTCCAGTTCGTCCCGGGCGACACGGATGCTGAGTGTCTCGGCGTCCGCCGGAGCCGGGTCGGAGACGCCCGTGTCCTGGAGCGCCGCCAGCGCGGTCTCCCGGAGCGTCGCCCGGTCGGTGAGCGTCAGCAGGACACCGTCGTGGTCGAGCAACAGTCCGTCGTAGTCGGTCATACGCGTTCGAAAGGGCCTGGGGAACCTGAACGCGTCGGCGCTCACAGCGCGACGGCCAGCCCGCCGAGGACGCCGAGCCCGCCGAAAACGACACAGACCGCCCAGAACGGGACCCGGCGCACCAGCTTCACGAGCGCGTCGACTGTGAGATAGCCCACGGCGGCGCTGACCGCCAGCGCGAGCAGGGCACTCAGCGGGTCGATAGCCGGCACGCCGTCGTCGACTAGCACGAGCGCGTTCGCCCCCAGCGCCGCCGGAATCGACAGCAGGAAGGAAAGCCGCAGCGACGACTCCCCCTCGTGGCCCCGCAACAACAGCGCACTGACCGTGGTCCCTGACCGGGAGACGCCAGGGAGGATAGCCAGACCTTGGAGGGCGCCGACGACGACGGCGTCAACCCAGTCGGGCCGCTCCCGCCGGCCAAGCGACAGCGCAACGGCAAACCGCTGGAGCAGCCCCGTCAGCACCAGCAGGCCGCCGACCAGCGCGAGGAACAGTCCCCCTTCGAGTCCGGAGACGGCAGCGTCGAGCAGAAGATACGCCGGTAGTCCCGTGAGTCCGGTCGCGACGGTCGCTATCGCCAGAAAGGAGAGGTCGGCCGTCTCGTCGGCGAAGGGGCGGCGGGAGAGCCCTCGAGCGGAGTCGAGAATGTCGGCCACGTCCGCACGGTAGTACGTGATGGCCGCGACCGCGGTCCCAGCGTGCAAAAAGAGTGCCAGCCGCGTCGCGTCGGCGGGCGCGAAGCCGCCAAGTACCGTCGATGCGAGCGCGACCCCTCCCTCGCTGGAGACGGGGATCCACTCCAGCACCCCCTGCAGGATGCCGAGCACGACGGCGACGATGACGGGGTTCATACCCACTGAGCGGACAGCGAGGGGTAAAATCGAATCGGTCCGGAGGCGGGGCGGGAGATATCAGTAGTTATACACTCGCTGTCCAACGGCTGGTATGCAACTGGGCGGCATCGCCGACTGGCTGGCCACGCTCCCCGCCTGGCAGGGCTTTGGCCTGCTCGTCGCGACCGGCGTCGTGCTGGCCGTCGCCGTCCGGGAACTGGGCGACCGGTATCTCACGCGACTGACCGACCACATCGACGGCGACGTGGACGATATTGTCCTCGGCGGCGTCCACACCGCGGTGTATCTCACCGTCGGCCTCGCCGGCGCCTACGTGGGAACGCAGGTGTACGACGTCTCGCCGGGTATCGCCGTCCCGCTGGAGGCGGGGACGCTGTCGCTCGTCATCGCCGTCTGGATGGTGACGCTGCTGCGGGTCGGTCGCAAGGCTTCGACGGTGGCGACCGACAGCCGCTACATCGACCGCCAGATAGTCCCCATCCTCCAGAACGTCTGGAGCGCCGTCGTCGCCGCCGTCGGAGTCTTCCTCCTGCTGGTGCTGTGGAACGCCGACGTGACGCCGCTGCTCGCCTCCGCGGGCGTCGCCGGCATCGTCGTCGGCCTGGCCGCCCGGGACACCCTGGCGAACTTCTTCGGCTCGCTGTCGCTGTATCTCGACGGCACCTACAAGGTCGGCGACTACGTCGTCCTCGAAACCGGCGAACGGGGACACGTCGAGGATATCTGCTCACGGGCTACACTGTAGCCCGTTCGCACGGCCCGAGGGAACTGCGGTCCCTCGCTGTCTCGGTACGCTCGACGGTCATCCGGACCCGCGACGACATCCTCGTCACTGTCCCGAACTCCAAGCTCTCCAACGCCGCCATCGTCAACGAGTCCACCCCCAAGACGAAACGGCGCATCCGGGTGGCAATCGGGGTCGCCTACGGCACGGACATCGACCGGTTGGAGGAGCTCCTGCTGGAGATCGCCGGGGCCGAAAGTATCGTCCTGGAACGACCCAAACCCCGCGTCCGCTTCCGCGAGTTCGGCGGCTCGTCGCTCGATTTCGAGTTGCTGTGCTGGGTCAACAACCCGGCACAGCGGGCGCGTGCGACCCACGAACTCAACAGCGCCATCTACAAGCGCTTCCAGTCGGCGGGCATCGAGATTCCGTTCCCGCAGCGGGACGTCACCGTGTCGGTCACCGACGTGCCCGGGGAGCTGTTCGGCCAGCCGAGCGAGCCGCCCACGGAGCCGGTCCCAACCGATAGTAGGGAGGCCACGTCCTCCGAACACCGCTCGGACGGCGGCCAGGAGGAGCGATGACACAATCCACCGACAGGCAACCGTCGGACAAACCGCTCGGGTGGGACTGAAAGGGGCCGGGCGCTGCGGGAAGACGGGCGACGAAAGCACTGTACCGAGCGAGCAAAGTGAGCGAGGGAAGCGCGCAGCGAGCCCCTCGACCGCAGCGCCCGGGGGCTTTCTGGCTGTTAGGAACACCCGAGTCATCGACAACGGGTACAACTAGGTCGAAACGCAGTTACCGGCCCGCCACGACGAACGGACAATGACCGTTCTAGACGACGCGGCGGCCGCGCTGGCCACGGGGCCGCTCTGTGACTCCTGTCTCGGCCGGCTGTTCGCCGAGCGCAGTTTCGGGCTGGCAAACGCAGAGCGGGGCCACGCGCTGCGCGTCTCGCTTGCGCTTGAGGACGACGACCCCTACGAGCCGGACGAGGACTGCTGGGTCTGCGAACTCGAGAGCGAGCGGGTCGAGTGGTGGGCCGAGCAGGCCGCGACCGCGGTGCGGGGCTACGACTTCGAGACGTATCAGGTCGGGACGAAGGTGCCGCCGCTCCTGGAGGAAAACGACACCCTGCTCCGGGAAGACATCGGCTTCGAGGACGACGCCGGCGAGGCGCTGAAGACCGAACTCAACCGCGAGGTCGGCAAGCGCATCGGCGACCGCACCGGCGCCGAAGTCGAGTTCGGCCGACCCGACGTGCAGTTCACGCTGGACCTGGCGACCGACGAGGTCGACGTCAACGTCAACTCCGCGTTCGTCTACGGCCGCTACCGGAAGCTACAGCGGGACATCCCCCAGACGAAGTGGCCCTGCAACGACTGCAACGGCACCGGGCGCTGGCAGGGCGAGCCCTGTGACGGCTGTGGCGGCTCGGGCTACCGCTACGACGAGTCGGTCGAACAGCTCTCGGCGCCGGTCGTCGTCGACGCGATGGACGGCGAGTCCGGCACCTTCCACGGCGCCGGCCGCGAGGACGTCGACGCGCTGATGCTCGAATCCGGCCGCCCGTTCGTCATCGAGGTCGACGAACCCCGGACGCGGACCGTCGACGTGGAACAGCTACAGGCGGACATCAACGAGTTCGCCGACGGGAAAGTCGAGGTCGAGGGGCTCCGGCTGGCGACCCACGAGATGGTCGAACGCGTCAAGGAACTCGACGCCTCGAAGACCTACCGGATGGACGTGGAGTTCTCCGAGCCGGTGGCAGATGAGGACCTGCAGGCCGCCCTCGACGAACTCGAAGGCGCGACAATCCACCAGGACACCCCCCAGCGCGTC
>JBEQBH010000143.1:0-3916 GCA_041639955.1 Halobacteriales archaeon
GCGTCTCCGCGGCTTCGGCCTCTCGTTTCTCCTCCTCGAAGGAATCCGGATAGAAGAACCCCTCACCGGGCAGGACAGATTTGCGGCCGATAGAGAGGCGGTCGTCGTCGATGAGCCAGTCGTCCATGTCCACACCTGCCAGTCAGCGGCAATGAAGCCGGCGGTCCAGGGTTTGGCGCCGAGCCCTAGAGCAGAACGGCGGACGACGTGAGCCGGTGGCGGTCCCGGCGTCAGCCAGGCGCTCGAATCGGGGTGTGAGCCGCCGGGTCAGACCGCTTCTCGCTCGGGGTTGGCCTCCCCCTCGAGCTGGCGGACCGACAGCACGGGCATGGGAGCGTTACGGACGACCTGCTCGGCGACGCTGCCCAGCAGGAAGCCGTGGTCGCCGTGGCGACCGCGGGTTCCGGTAGCGATGACGTCGGCATCGACCTCGTCCGCGTAGGCCTGAATCTCGGCAGCCGGAGCGCCATCGCGGACCGCGGTGACGACGTCTGCGTCGGTCTCGCCGTCGTTCGTGGCCGCCTCTCGGACAAACGAGAGCGCGCGTCCGCCAGTCGTCGCCAGGGCTCGTTCAAGCACGTCCCGGACGTCGTCGGGGGTGGACTCGACCTCGCCCTCGTCGACGACGTACAGCGCGTGGACGGTCGCGTCGAACTTCCCCGCGAGGTCGAGCGCGGCTTCGACGGCCCGCCGAGCGCTGCCGGAGCCATCCGTCGCGATGACCACCGTATCGAACATACGTACGGTTGGTCGACCGACAGTGAAAAAGCCCCCCCATTGGAGGGCAGCGAAACCTGCGAGCGATGGGATGGCTTTTTGCCCGGGCCGTTCACAGACAGTGATGATGGACATCGACCTCGTGCTTGTCCCGGTCGACGGGAGCGACCGGTCCGAGCAAGCCGCGGAGTACGCGACCGCTATCGCAGAGCGGTACGACGCCGACCTCCACCTCCTGTTCGTGCTGGACGAACGGCTCCGGCGGGACATCGACAGGGGGGCCGTCGACCCCGAGTCGGTCGCACAGGACCACCGGGAGTTCACACAGCGAGTACGGGACCGCTCACACGAACTGGGCCACGATGTCGTACTCGACACCTCGACAGCGACGGCGTTCTCCCAGAAACGGCTGATGCAAAACCCCGGGAGCGTCGTCCTCGACGTGGCGGAGGTCGTCGATGCGGACTTCCTGGTCATCCCGCGGGCCGACAGCAGCAACAACGCCGTCGGGCGGGCCGCGACCTACGTGCTCGAATACGCCAGCCAGCCGGTGCTGTCGGTCTAGAGCCGGATACTCATCTCTATCTCGAAGCTCTCGGCCTCGGTCGTCTCGAAGCCGACCTTCTGGTACAGCGCGACGGCGGGGTCGTTCCACCGCTCGACGGTCAGCCACACGTGCTCTAGCCCCTCCGACTGGGCCAGTCCGAGCAGCGTCTCGACGAGGTTGGTTCCGATACCGGCCCCCTGGAACGACTGCAGGACGAAGATAGCGAGTTCGTGCTCGCCGTGGCTGTCCGGCACCAGCGTGGCGTGGCCCGCGACAGTGCCCTCGTGGACTGCGATGACGTTCAGCGTGTCATCGCTGAGGATGGTGTCGAGCCAGTCCTCGATGGCCGTCTCCCGGGACGGCGGGATGCCCTGTGCCCGGTCAGCGGGGTCGAAGGCGACGTACATATCGAGGATGCGCTCGCGGTCGGCCGTGTCGGCCGCGACGAGTTCCACGTCACGGCCCTCGCGGTCGGTGACGGTCCAGGGCGGTCGCGGGAACTCGTCGGCCGGTTCGTCCGGATACTCCCGCGTCATCGGATGAGGGTCACCGGCGTCTGGGAGTTCAACAGGACGAACTCGACGATAGCGCCGAGCTGAATCTTGCCAAGCGTCGAGCGCTCGCCGCCGCCCAGCACGATGCGGTCGAACCCCTCGGTCTCGGCCACCGAGACGAGCTCGCTCCCCGGCGAGTCGCCCTCCAGAAGCCGTATCGTCGCCTCGAAGTCGCTTTCCGCGAGCGTCTCCTCGACCTGCGCCCGTATGCTGTCGACCTCGGCGCTTCCCTCCTCGCTCTCGAAGACAGCGACGGTCAGCTCGTCGCCGGTTACCTGTGCGCGGTCTATCGTCTCCTCCAGCGCTTGGTACGACAGCTCACTTCCCCCGACACCGAGCAGAATGTCCATGTAGGGCCATTCCCGTCATCTGTCAAAAATCCCGGTGGCACGTCCTGAAGCCTGCTCGGTACGTGTAGTCGCCGCTGGAAACCGATGCACGGCCGGCTCGATCGCAGTGTCGGAGTCGCTACCACTGGTACTGGACCCGGGTGGCGGGCGATACGCTTTTTCGCCGCGGGGACACAGAGTCGGCCATGACACCGCCGCCCGAAGACGAGAAGCCGACGCCGGCCGTCTCGTCCCACGAACCCGACGGGACCGAAGGGGAGGACAGCGAGGCCCCGGACCCACAGCCGACGGAGTCGTCCGCCGTCCCCGAGGACGTCCGGAAATACGAGCGCTTTACCAAGATAGAGAGCGGGACCTACGACCGCGCCAACGAGTTCCTGCGCGAGCGGACCTACATCACCGCCCGGGAGTGGGCAATCGCCCGCCTCTGTGCCGACTTCCGGACTGAGACGGGCGTCGAGATGACCAAAATCGGCGAGAACCTCCCAGAACTCGTCCCGTTCATGACCGACACCTACACGCCCCAGGCAGTCAACCAGGCCCGGGCCTCCTTCGAGGAGAAGGTCCGCAAGGCCGGCGCGACGTTCCTGTACGGCGCGATGTCGGATTTCTTCACCGCCGAGGAACTGGACGACGTAATGTACGAGTCGACGGAAGTCGCAAAGTTCCTGCTGGAGGTCGAGGGCGTCGACCTCGCCGTCGAGGACGAGATGGAAGCGGAGGACCGCATCTCGACGGTGATGCGCGAGGTGCGGGAACACTCGGCGGCGCTGCGCCACGACGAGGTGTGTTGCCCCGAATGTGGCCACGAGTTCGGCGTCGATGAGAAGTGAAGACATCGAGGTCCTGAAATCCGACCTGTTCCTGGCAGCCATCATGCTCGGGACCGGACTGTTCAGCGGAGGGAGCGAGGCCGTCCGGGCGGTCCCGGAGGTCGGTGTGACCATCGGTGCGCTCGTCGCCGTCTCGGTGTACCTCGCGGAGCACGATGTCGTGCCCGGGGTCTACCCCGAGGTCGCCACGGTGGTGGCCTTTCTCGTCACCGTCGCCGTGGGGGTCGGGTTCGTGCTCTCGCTTTCGGCCTCGGCAGCAGTCGTCGGCGCCGCGGGGCTGAGCGGCGGCGGCGCCGGAGTCGTCGTCTATCGGCTCGTCTTCGGCGTCTTCCTGCCGGTCCCGGCGTATCGGCTGGCGAAAGACGAGGAGCCCGAGGAATCGATAGAACTGGAGTGAGGGCACACAGCGGACGCCGAGTACGTTGCCACAGCCCAGACGGCGTGGGAGTCGACGCCCTACTCGACGACTTCGCCGTCGGCGTCGCGGACGTTCTCGCCCGCGTGGTCGTAGAACACGTCCCCCTCAGGGTCGTGCTCGAAGACAGTGGTCCCCCTGACCATCGTCCACTCCGGGAAGACGGCGTCGAACCCCTCGAAAGGGGTCCAGCCACAGTCAGTGTGGCGTTCCTCGGCCCGTATCGTCGTCGTCTCGGTGGTGTCGACCAGTACGAGGTCGGCGTCTCGCCCCGGTTCGATGGCGCCCTTCTGTGGGATACCGAAGACGCTTGCGGGGTTGGTGGCGGTCAGGTCACGCACCCGCTCGTAGCCAAGCGCGGTGTCGGGGTCGGCGGCCTCCGCGAGCAGGAGCGGCAACGCCGTCTCGACGCCGGGCACCCCGGAGGGGGCGTCCCAGATGCTCGCGTCTTTCTCCGCGACGGTGTGTGGAGCATGGTCCGTCGCTATCATGTCGACGGT
>JBEQBH010000144.1:0-3914 GCA_041639955.1 Halobacteriales archaeon
AGTCGGCGGCTCTGGCGACTTCCTCGGGCCCGTACGCGACCTCGCTTCCCTCGCCGATTCGGGCCATCAGCTCGTCGATGTGGTCGGCCTCCTCGGCGATGCGGGTCTGCTGCTGGACGTCCTCGACGGCGCCGCGTTTCAGCACCTCGTGGACGCCGCGGTCGCCGACGGCAGCGGTGTCGACCGTGGTTATCTGTTCGGCGATGTCCGGAATCGCGTCCTCGAAGTAGTCCAGCGCGTCTTGCTTTGTGAAGCCGGGGCCGGCGAGGATGTAGGCGTCGACGTCCTGGCGCTTGAGTACGTCGGCGAGCTCTGAGAACAGCTCGTCGCGGGGCCGGGCGTAGTCGCCCTTGCCCGTCGTGGAGGTGATAGTCGCGCGCTCTTCGGTCCCGTACTGGGCGACCGTGTGGACGTGGGCCTCGCCCTCCTCGACGGTGGCGATAGCCACATCGGGGTTCTCGGTGGACTCGACGGCCTCCTCCAGCCGGTCGTTCTGGTCGGGTTTCCACCGCTTCTCGATTGTGAGTTCGGTGTGTTCCTCGACGTTGAGCGTGTGGTGGAAGTCAATCTGGTCCTCGCGGGAGCAGTCGACTATCTCGCCGCCGACGCGCAGACGGTTGGCGAACTTCGCGAACTCCACGTCGGATACCTCGATTTTCAGCCACATCGGCTCGCGCTCGCCGCCCTTGTCCCGGAGGTTGTCGTCGTTGCGCTGGATGCGGCGGGTGGTGTCGCCGGAGACGTGGTCGCCGGGCTCGATGACGTACGAGAGATGCCAGAGGTCGTCGAGCGTCTCGGGGACCACCTCGACGCGCTCGCGACCCTCGCCGGTGGCCTGCCGGCTCTGTATCTGCATACCCGACCTCCGCTGGCCGGCCACAAGTGCCCTGCTATTCGGACCGCGGGCCCGCTGTCGACCGACTCCCGTCGGTGACTAGGGGCGTGTCGGCCACGCCAGCGCCGATGGCGTAGGCGCTGGCCACGTTCCCGTAGAACGTGACGAACGGGACCAACACCGCACCGACGAGCGTGAGCGTGAGGGCGCCGCCGACGACCTGTGCGAGGAAGCCGACGACGACTGCCACGAGCCAGGCGACGGCGTAGCTCCTGTCGGTCCCGACCGGACGGACCGTCGAGGGGGAAAACGCCGACCCGAACCGTCCGGTCCGGGCGTAGGCCGCGACCGCGGCCGGGAGGAGGTAGAACGCGGCAAGGAAAACGGCGAAACCCAGCAGTGCGACGGCGAGCGAGAGGAGAACCCCGAACAGTGCGAAGACGCCTCCGTCGCTGCTGCCGGCCCCGACACCCACGCCGACCGGGACGAGCAACACGAACAGCCCGCCGATGAGTATCACGGTCGGGAGGAGGACGTAGACCAGGGAGATACCGAACACCGCCAGCCCGTCGACGAGTAGCTCTTCCCACTCGTCGAACACCGGCGGCGTGTCGGTCTCGCCGCTGCTGACCTGCCTGATGACGCGCACGAGGTAGCCATAGACGAACAGCGACGGGACGAACAGGACGCCCAGAAGGCTCAATACCCCGCCGATGACGAGCGTCTCTAGCTTCTGTTCACCGGTCCACGGGTACTGGATTGCGTCTTCAAGCATTGGTATCACCGTCACTGACTCCGACCCTGTCACGCAGTGGGACCGGACCGCCGCGCTACTGAGGCGACAGTAACGCCTACTGGTTCATCGAGTACGGAAATAAGGGTTCGCTCCCGGTGTCCGGCTCGCGCGACGACGGGGTCAGGCCGCAGGCTGACTGGCGGGCGTCTCGGAACCGTCCTCGACGGCGGGCATCTCCCGGACGGCAGAGCCGATAGCGTGGGCGCCCGCGACGTTCGCGTAGAACGTAATAAACGGAGCCAGCAGGCCGCCCACGAGGACGGCACCGAGCGCACCGGAGACGACGCCGGCCAGCAGGCTGATACCGACGGCGACGAGCCAGCCGGTGGCGTAGGTCTTGCTGAAGGCGAGCACGCGCAGCTCGGCCGGCGAGAACGCCGCGCCGAGGTTGTCCGTGCGCACCCAGGTCACGATTGCCGCGGGGAGCACGTACACCAGCAGCAGGGAGACGACGGTCAACAGCGCGAGCGCACCGAGCGCGACGAGCCCGACCACGAGCCCGCCGCTACGGCCAGGGCCAGTGAGCCCGAGCGTCGCGCCGCTCGTAACGACGGCGACGATGGCGATGGCCGCAGGGACCAGCGAGTAGGCGAGCCCGATGGCGAAGGCTTTCAGCCCGTCGATGAACAGGTCGCCCCATTCGTCGAACTCCGGGGGCTCTTCGATGCCGTTCATAACGTTTCGCAGCGTTCGGACGACGTATCCGAGCACGAAGAACGTCGGCACGAAGAAGACACTCAAGACGAGCAGGATACCGCCGATTGCTACGTTTTTCACCGCGCTGTCGCTGTTCCGTGGGTAGTTTAGCGCTTCTTGAAACATTGTTGCTCCCGATACCCGGCGGGGAGTCCGTGGGGCTCTCCGTCTTTTACCTACCTATATTACGCCCGATAAGTATATAATTCTGCGTGAGCGGTGCTACTCCCCGACCATTCGGCTCCCGCCCGGCGGCAGGAACTCCTGAATCAGGTCGGGGCTCGCGACCTTGCGGACGAACGACTCGTCGGTAAAGCGGTCCTTGAACTCCCGGTAGAGTCGCTTTGCGATGTCGTTTTGGGCGTACTGGCCCGGTTCGACCTCGATGCTGGCCGCGACGTCGCCCTGGATGGCCGCCGGCGGGCCGCCGACGACCTGCGTGCGGTCCTCGCAGGTGATGCCGACGGCGACACCGACCGGGGTGTCCTCGAAGTACGTCCGGTCGCCTCTGACCGCGAAGCCGCCCTTCTCCAAGTACTCGCCGCTCTCGGGGGTCTTCGAGACCTGGTCGGGGTCGACCATGTAGACGTCGCCAGCGAACTTCCCGTCCTTCCAGACGGAGCTGTAGGAGACGGCGAACTGCGCGGCCTGTTCGAGCGACGACTGTGGGAAATCGACCTCCTTCGACGACTCGCTGGGCCCGGTCGCCTTGAGCACGGTGACCGGCCCGCCGTGGGCCTGCGCGTGGAAGAACTTGTCACCGCCCTCCAGGTATTTCTGGACGAGCTGTTCGTTGTCGTCGGCGTCGCGGCCGCCGATGACGAGATAGCCGTCGGAGGTGCGAAACCAGCGGAACTGCTCGTACCACTGCTCGTTGTGGCGGACGGGAATCGACGGTTCGGCGAGCCAGTCGGTCGGTTCGTCGTCGGCCTCCTCGTCGTCGGTTCCGTCGTCCCCGTCGTCGGCCTCCCACTCGTCCCGGCGCTGCTTGACCGCTTCGAGGTCCTCGCGGGTGTCCTCGATGGCCGCCAGCGCGCCCTCCTTCTTGCCCTCTATGCGTTTTGCCTCCTTGTACAGCTCGTCGGCGTTCTTCTCGACGCCGGTGTCCGCGTCGACGGTGATTCGAGTCCCGTCGATGTCGAGGCTGATAGTGCCCTCGCTGCCGTCGACGCCGACCACGGCCTCGGCGGCCGGGATTCCCTGCTCGGCCCCCTCTCGGAACTTGGCCTCGATATCGTCCCACGGGACGTCCTCGGCGCGGGCGCTCTGTACCGTCGAGAGCACGTCGTCGACGAGGTCGTAGCGGGCATACAGGAGTTCGGCCTTCTCGCGTTCGGCCTGCGCGTCGGCCTCGAAGTCCTCGATGGCCTCCTGTTGCTGTCGGATGATGTGTTCGTACTTCGATATCTCGCCCTCGAAGTCGGGCCGTTTCGTCTCCCCGCCCTCGACTTCCTCCTCGCGCTGGAAGTTGTAGAAGTAGTCGTCCAACGCGTCGTTGAACGTCTCGAAGCGCTCGCTGTACAGGTGTTCGTACTCCTCCAGGACGACCGGCGTCGCGTCGACCCGGCGGCGCTCGGGCTCGCCGTC
>JBEQBH010000145.1:0-3892 GCA_041639955.1 Halobacteriales archaeon
TCGAGCAGGTCGGTCGCGACCTCGAAGGCCTGCCGGACGAGGTGGACCGAGCGGGCGTGGTCGAGGTCGTAGTCGCCGCTCATGTTGGGCGCCATGTCAGAGATGACCACGTCGACGGGGCCGCCGCGGGCGTCGTCGCTCCCGCCCACGACCTCGCGGATTTCGTCTTTCGTACTGTCGTCGGTCATGTCCCCGCGGACGTACTCCACGGTGGGCTCCGGCGAGTCGAGCGGGTCGATGCGCTGGCGGTCGACGCCGACGACGGTGCCCCGCTCGCCGACCCCCTCGGCGGCGACCTGCAGCCAGCCGCCGGGGGCCGCGCCGAGGTCGACGACGGTCCGACCGTCGCCGAGCAGGCCGGCGGTCTCGTCCAGTTGCTGGAGCTTGTAGGCCGACCGGGCGCGGTAGCCCTGCTGTTTGGCCTTGTTGTAGTACTCGTCTTTGCCGGACATCTCAGCGCACCTCTCGCTGGTCGCGCGTAGAATCACTCATACACTGTCGAACGCCGCGGACGCTCAAATGGGTGCCGACTCGCGGCCTGTGGCAGCGAGCGAGTCGTGAACGGCCGCGCGCAAGCTGGTCGGAGTGGCGCCACTACCCTCGAAAAGGACCGTCCCGCTGCCCGTTCAGGCCAGCGAGAGGTCGCCGAGTGCCTGCGCTGCGAGGTCGGCGCTGGTCGTGAGACCGGCCTCGACGATGAGGGTAATGCTCTCGCCTATCCCGACAATGCTCCTCGCCTCGGTCCCGACGAGGTCCGGCACCGACATCCCCGACAGTAACCCACCGCTCGGTGGAGTGGCGTTGCTCTCGCTGAGGCTGTACATGGCGCGGTGCTGGACGGTGACGCCGAAGGCGATGTCGTCGCCGGTCTCGGTCGTCGCGAGGTTGATGAGCAGCGTCCGCGGAATCTCGGAGTCGCTGGTCGTCACGTAGCCGACGTAGCTCCGCATGGTCGTCCCGTTCCCGAGGAACGTCACCGACCGCGAGGCGACTTCGGCCGGGGCGACCACCCACGAGAGATTCGAGCCGAGGCCGGCGGCCTCGCGGATGCCCGACTCTTCGAGATACTCGGCACCGTCGGCGGTGACGAACTGCTCCTCGTCGACTTCCGAGAGAGGGTTCAGCGAGCGGCCGCCCACCGACGCCGACGGCGTGGTGAACACCGCGACCGTCGTCTGGGTGTTCTCGGCCCAGTCGGTGTCGAGGTAGTTCCAGTATATTAGCCTGGGGGCGGGCGAGGTCGGAACCTGCTGGGTCTCGATTCTCGTCGAGCCGATAGAGATGTTGCCGTCGTCATCGGTGTTGCCCTCGCCCAGTCCGAGTCCGCCGTCGCCGGGCGTCTCGGTGGATGTCGTGTCGAGTGGCTCGGTGACGGGGCTATTGTTAGGGGCAGTCAGGAACAGCGGGCCCACGCCGTGGCTCATTGGTCCGTCTCCGAGACGAACGCGAGTCCAGCCGGCGCGAACGAGTCGCCCTCGACGTACGGGACCGGCGGCTCGAACGTGACCTCGCCGTCAGTCTCCCTGTCGCCGAAGTCGATGTCGGCCATCGGGGTCGTCGAGATGACGCGGTCCGGGTCGCCGTCAGTATCGGGGACCAGGAGCGTCGTCGATTCCGCCGGCAGCAGGTCGAACTGGTCGCCCTCGGCGGGCGCGATGCCATCGCCGTCGATGGCGTCCGAGCTCCGAACCGCTCGCACCGGCGTGTTGTCCGACCACTGGGCCATCGTCGAGTCGCTCTCGGTCCAGCGCTCCTCCTCGGTGGGGTCGGGCGCCGACTCGGCGTTCGCGAACACGGTAAGCTTGCTCTCGGCGGTCACGGAGCCCGAGACGCCGGCGACCTCTCGCTCGGCCTTGTTCGTGAACGTCTTTGTGTCGGTCTGTTCGAAGCCGAGTCCGCCCATCGTCTCGCCCATCTGCACATCGCTGGCAGTGATGGTCCGGTTCGTGACGCTGCTACAGCCGGCCAGCCCGGCCGCGCCGGCGACACCGGCCGCCAAGAGAAGCTTGCGCCGGGTGAGTGTCGTCGTGTTTCTGCCCGCTGTACGTTTATCATTCATGCATCAACTACACCGGATCTGTATATAACCGTATGTATAGGGGAACGGTACGGCGGTGTCAGTTCCCCGTAGCGGCCGCCCGCAGCGTCGGGCTTGCCGGCCTCTCGTGGCGCCGCGCTCACGCGGGTCGGCGTCCGTCGTCACTAGCGCCGCCGCTTCAACAGCCAGCCCGTCCCGAGCAGCCCCGCCAGTCCGCTCGCGACGCCCATCCCGGGGCCGGCAGCGTCGATACCGCCGCCGTCGTCCTGGTTCTCGGGGTTCGGCGTGAAGTCCCGGCTCCGGAGCTGTGCCAGGTTGACGCCGACGGGTTCGAGGTAGATGCCGAGATAGCCACTCGGGCACTGCTCGCGGTCGTTGATGATAAAGAGCGCCCCCGGCTCGACGTCGACGCGCTCGTGGAGATACAGCGTTATCTGCGTCTGTTCGGGGTCGGCTTTCCGGTCGATGAGCTGGGCGTCGTAGGCCAGCGTCTCGTCGTCGGTCCAGTCGACGAAATCGCACTGGTCGGCGACGCTGGACTCTATCGGGTCGACGCCGGGACCGATGTGGAGGAAAAAGCCCGTCACCGTCTGGTCGTACTGCTGCTGTTCGGGAATGACGGCGCGCATCTGGCCGTCCTGGGCGCCGTCCCCGTCCGTCCCGGTCTGGCTCGCGGCGACGCCGGCCGTTCCGAGGGCGCCAGCGCCGATAGCAACTGACTGCACCACGGCTCGCCGACTCCACCGACGCGTGCCCCTGTCGCCTGAGTCGGTCATATCACTCTGGTTTGTCGGGCCGACCCCATACCGACGGTGCCTGCATCTGCAACCGGCCGGTCTCGTCGTGTCGGGGCCCGTGACTCGCCGTCCGCGCCGGCGCTCTCGCGCGCACGCGGATCCAATGAGGGACTTTTTAATGCATGGGGGCGTAGCCGCGTTCAAGATGTTCAACGCCATCGTGAGTGCGGACACGCTCAAGTCGGCTCTCGACTCAGTGAGCGTGCTGGTGGACGAGTGTAAGATCCACCTCGAAGACGACGGGCTGGAGATTCGGGCGGTCGACCCGGCCAACGTCGGCATGGTCGACCTGCGACTCGACGCGGCGGCCTTCGAGTCCTACGAGACCGACGGCGGCCTCATCGGTGTTAACCTCTCGCGGCTAGAGGACATCGCCGGGATGGCCGACTCGGGCCAGCTCGTCCACCTGGAACTCGACGAGGAGACGCGGAAGCTCCACATCGCCATCGACGGCCTGGAGTACACGCTCGCACTCATCGACCCGGACTCCATCCGCCAGGAACCCGACCTCCCAGACCTCGATCTCTCCTCCCATATCGTCATCGAGGGGAAAGACATCAACCGGTCGGTGACCGCGGCGGACATGGTCAGCGACCACATCGCGCTGGGTGTCGACGCGACCGACGAGCTGTTCTACGTCGACGCCGAGGGCGACACCGACGACGTCCACCTCGAACTTACCACGGAGGACCTCATCGACCTCACCCCCGGTGACGCCCACTCCCTGTTCTCTCTCGACTACCTGAAGAACATGAACAAGGCCATCCCGAAAGACGCCGAGGTCGAGATGGAACTGGGCGAGGAGTTCCCCGTCAAGATGCACTTCGACTTCGCCGAGGGCCAGGGCCGGGTCACCTACATGCTCGCGCCGCGCATCCAGAGCGAATAGCGTCACCTGCGAGGGTCAGGCTTTTTCTTTGGCCGCCCGGTACGGCGGCATATGGCCCCCGCAGCAGCCTCCGACGCCGACCGGCAGCCGGACAGCGCTGACCCACAGTATCTCAGTATCGACGGCCGACGCCTCGCCTACGCCACCTACGGCGACCCGACCGGTCGC
>JBEQBH010000146.1:0-3877 GCA_041639955.1 Halobacteriales archaeon
AGGTCGACGAACTGCTCGGCGGCGGCGTCGAGACCCAGTCCATCACCGAGGTGTACGGTGAGTTCGGTGCCGGGAAGTCACAGGTGACCCACCAGCTCGCGGTCAACGTCCAGCTCCCCGCCGAACATGGCGGGCTCGAAGGGGGCGCTATCTTCATCGACTCCGAGGACACGTTCCGTCCCGAACGCATCGAGCAGATGGTCGAGGGACAGGAGGATGACGTGCTCGAAGACATGATGGAGCTCCACGGTATCGTCGGCGAGGACGAGGCCGCCGACGCGACCGACGACGACCTGATGGCCGACCTCGTCGAGTCGGTACTGGACAAGATTCACGTCGCGAAGGCGTTCAACTCCAACCACCAGATTCTGCTCGCGGAGAAGGCCCAGGAGATAGCCAGCGAGAGCCAGGACGACGAGTTCCCGGTCCGCCTGCTCGCGGTCGACTCCCTGACCGCGCACTTCCGCGCCGAGTACGTCGGCCGCGGCCAGCTCGCCGACCGCCAACAGAAGCTCAACAAGCACCTCCACGACCTGATGCGCGTGGGCGATCTCAACAACACTGCGGTGGTCGTCACCAACCAGGTCGCGTCGAACCCCGACTCCTTCTTCGGCGACCCGACCCAGCCCATCGGTGGAAACATCCTCGGTCACACCTCCACGTTCCGCATCTACCTCCGGAAGTCCAAGGGCAACAAGCGCATCGTCAAGCTCGTCGACGCGCCGAACCTCCCCGACGGCGAGGGCGTCATGCGCGTCGAGGGCGCCGGCCTGAAAAACGAGTAGTCCGGACGCCGAGACCTCCTGTCTCTCTTTTGTCGTCGCTACCCGGCGAGCGGCCGTGCCACCACGTGTGTCCTGTCCTCATACCTCGAACCCCCTCGTTTCACCTGGAACTCCCCGCAGTCCGGCGTCTTTCGGGCGTCTGACGCACCGGAGTGAAAGTGGTCTGTGTGGAGCCAAACCGCACGACGGCGATACGTCTCCTCTCGAAACGAGGGGGTTGTGACCGAAACACACATCGGCGGTCCGGGGCGGGGTCTCGACTGCAGGCTCGGCGAGTCAAGAAAAGAGTCCGTCGGCGATAAACCGGTTCAGTCCCCGGCGGACTTCATCCCGGTCCCTTCCAGGTCCTCGCCGCCGACCGAGGAGCGCAGCGCGTCCATCCCGTCGTCGCGGTCGATACCGAAGTTGTCGGCGTGGAGCTCCTGGACGCGGTCGTACTCCTCGTCCGACAGCGGCGGGGTGTCGGGCGCGCCGGCCCACTCGTCGATGTCGGCGTTCGTGCGGAAGGTCGGCGTGACAGACGCCACCTCGTCGTGAGCGAGCAGCCACTGGATGGCCGCCTGCCCCATCGTGCGCTCCCCGTCCCGTTCTAGGAACCGCAGCGTCTCGAGTTTCTCCCAGCCGGTCTCGTACCACTCGGTGGGCCGGTGGCCGCGGTGGTCGCCCTCCTCGAGTTCGGTGTCGGGCGTGACCTGCTCGTTCAACAGCCCCGAGGAGTGGGGGACCCGGGCCAGCACCGACGTGTCCGCGTTCTGCTCGCGGATGGTGTCGATAAAGTGCTGGCCGGGGGTCTGCTCGAAGAGGTTGAAGACGGTCTGGAGGGCGTCGAACTCGTTTGCCACGGCGGCGTCGCCGTCGGCCAGCCAGCCGATAGAGGGGCCAAGCGCCCAGCCGATGGCCTCGACCTTGCCCTCCTCGCGCAGTTCGTCGAGCGTCTCCAGCACGTCTGGCGTGACCTCGTCGACGTTGGCGTTGTGGAGCATCAGCAGCTCGACGTGGTCCATGTCGAGCCTGTCGAGCGAGCGGTCGAGCGAGGTACGAATCCACTCGGGCGTGACCTTCTTCGGAAGTTCGCCGTGGCCCGCCTGCGGGTTGTTGTAGAAGTCGTAGCCGACCTTGGTGGAGACAGTCACCTCGTCCCGTACCTCCGAGAGCGCCTCGCCGACGAGTTCTTCGCTGTCGCCGTGGCCGTAGACGTCGCCGGTGTCGAAGAACGTGACGTCCCGGTCGACGGCGTGCTGGAGCATCTCTATGGCCTGGTCCCGCGTGCGGTCGCCCCACCAGTCCGTGCCGACGACCCACGCGCCAAAGCCGACCTCCGAGACCTCGATTCCCGTGTTCCCGAGCGTATCGTACTTCATGCAGCCGTATTAGGGCGGTCCACACTTATCGCTCTTGGTTCGCCCGTCGGACACAGTCGCTCGTCACTCCCCGCCCTGCCTGGCGATCCGCAGGTCAGGTACCGCGACACTGTCCATAATCTCGACGCGCCCGTACTCCCGGCGGACCCACCAGTAGAGCGCGCCCGAGCCGAGCGCAAGCAGCGGGAGCGCGACGAGGCCACCCTCCGGGCCAAAGGAGCCACCCGTCACCAGTTCCGGCCCTGTGGCCTCGGTGCCCACGAGGGCGACGCCGGTGTCGAGCCCGCTGACCGGGAAGTCCCACAGCGAGAGGCCGTAGTTCCAGGCGACGTGAAAGCCACAGGCGATACCCAGCCGGCCGGTGAGGACGTAACAGGCCCCGAGCAGGAAGCCATAGAGCGTGATGTTGGTCACCGACAGCAGGGTGGCGCTGGGGTTGGTCCAGTGGAGGACGCCAAAGAGCGCGCCGGTCAGGACCGTGGCGGCGACGGTCGAGACATCCCTGCCGACGGCGCTGGCCGCGCCTTCCGCGAGGTTCGTCAGGAGGTAGCCACGGACGAGAATCTCCTCGACGCTGGCCTGGACGACGAAAAACGGTATCAAAAGCGCCAGCCCGACCACGGCGCCGGTCGAGGCGAGCCCGAAGGTCCCGCCCGTCGTCGCGGGGAGGACGCTCGTGACAGCGGTCCAGCCGACGGCGACCTGGGCGGCGAGCGCGGCAGTCGGGAGCCCGAGGCCGAGTGCGACACCGAAGCCGGCGTCGCGCCACCACTGGCCGTCGAATCCCAGCCCGAAGTCCGCGAGCGTGCGCCGGTCGAGCAGATAGCCAAAGCCCAGTCCGGCCGCGCCCATCGCGAGAAAGCCCCAGCCGAGTTCGGTCAGCGCGTACAGCGCCGCGACGACCCCGGTCGCCCCGGTCGGCGCGGGCACGGCGGCAAAGAGCAGCGTGAGCACGACCGCGCCGAAGCCGGCAAGCAGAATCCAGAGGCCGATTCGCCACGGCGCGCGGAGCCGACTCTCGGCGGGGTTGACGAGATAGCCACGCACGGTCGAGGCGGGGTCCGACCTGCTCATGTCGGTGTCTCGGTCGGCGGTGATTTATATCATCGGCCCTGTCGGCCTCCCCCGCATACTCCGCGCCGGCGGGGTGGTAACACACGCGTCACCCGCTGGTGGGGACGTAACGGAAACCACTATCTGCCCTCGCGGCCAGGCTTGTGACATGACGAAGCGCCACGTGTCGCTGCCGCCGGTCGCCGAGGAGGGGCTTCGGGCCTTCATCGACGAGGTCGACGAGCGACTCTCGGGCGAGGAGGACACCTGTGACGTGGTCACGGACGTGCTCGTCGACCTCCACGGCGACCGCGAGGCCTACGACCGCTGGCAGGCCGGCGGGGACGTTTCGCCCGCCGAGCGGGTCCGCCTCCAAGGGTACGACCCCTGTAACACGACCTTAGAGAGCGAGTACTACGCCGAGAAAGACGAGGAGCGGTTCAAACGCTCCAAACACTTACAGTGGCTCTGGCGACAGTTCGACGCGACGCCGATGGCCGACAACGTCGAGTTCGCGCTGCGCTTTCGCCGGATGCTCGCCGACCATCTCTTCGAGTCCTGTGGTGAGAACTGCCGCTTTTTCAAGAACATCTCCGTCACGTACGGCCACAACATCGAGGTCGGCGACAACGTCGTCGTCCACGACGACGTCCACCTCGACGACCGCGGGAAACTCAC
>JBEQBH010000147.1:0-3871 GCA_041639955.1 Halobacteriales archaeon
GACCGAGCGGCCGGGGTTCGACGACCTCCGGGCGGTCCGCGAGGGGCGGGTCTACGTCGTGGACGGCCACCACTACGTGAACCGGTCGGGCCCGCGGCTGGTCGAGACGCTCGAATATCTGGCGGCCGTGTGCCATCCGGCGCTGTTCGACACACCGCCGCGGGACGCAGTCGTCGAGCTGGCGCCGCTGCGGGCCTGACGGGGTTCAGACCGGCGCAGCCGCGACCGCCACACAGAGGTTGAGCGCCACGACCACAGTACCGACACCGAGGAGCCCCCCGAGCCACAGCCGCCAGCGCGGGAGCCGCTCGACGGCGGCCTGGTACCGGACGAGGGACAGCCCGACGACGAGCATGACGGCGCCTTTCAGCGCGACGACCAGCAGCGGGTCGTGGGACAACAGCGTCCGTATCAGTGGGTTCGCCTCGGCCCCCACGCCGGTGAAATACAGCGCGGCGAAGGTCGAAAACAGGTCGCCGGTTCCCCAGACGAACACGACGGCGAAGACGAGTTCGACGTAGTCGGGGCGGTGCAGCCGCGCCGGCAGGCTGGACAGCGACGGGAGAGACATTGTGAGGTCGTTGGGCCGATTTTCGGCTACACAGTCCTAAACGCATGGCCCCGGTTATCGGGAGTGAAAGCCAGCTACAGTTCACAGCGGCCGTCGTAGCTCGTCTCGGCGACCCTGTCGACGGCAGGGTCGTCGCCACAGACGGGGCAGTCCGGCGTCGGTGCGATTGGGACCTCGTCGACCGACATCGAGCCGGCGTCGAACGCCAGCAACCGGCCGTCGAGGGAGTCGCCGTAGTCCAGGGCGAGCTTGCAGACCTCGGTGGCCTGCAGACAGCCGATGGTCCCCGGCAGGACCCCCAGCACACCGGCCGTCGAGCAGTCCGGGACCGTGCCAGCGGGCGGGGCCTTCGGGAACAGACACCGGTAGCACGGGCCCTCGCCAGTGAAGGTTGTCACCTGTCCCTCGAACCGGAAGACGGCGCCATGAGAGAAGGGAACGCCGGCGAGCGTACAGGCGTCGTTGACCAGAAACCGGGTGGGGAAGTTGTCGGAGGCGTCGACGACGATGTCGTAGGCGTCGACGAGGTCGGCGGCGTTGTCGGCCGAGAGCCGCAGTTCGTGGGTGTCGACGGTCACGTCGGGGTTGAGGTCTGTGACGAACTCGCGGGCGCTCTCGACTTTCGGCCGACCCACGTCGCTGTCGCCGTGGAGTATCTGGCGCTGGAGGTTCGACCGCTCGACGGCGTCGTCGTCGACGATACCCAGCCGGCCGATACCCGCGGCAGCGAGATACTGCAGGACGGGAGACCCGAGCCCACCGGCGCCCACGACGAGCACGTCGGTGTCGAGCAGCGCCGCCTGCCCCGCCGGCCCCACGTCGTCCATGATGATGTGACGCGAGTAGCGGTCGAGCTGTTCGGGGTCCAGGTCCGGTCGCATAGCGGCGTGTTGGCCACCGGCTGGTATAAACGGCGGGATGAGCGACAGTCCCCGCACGGCCGGAGTGGGGTTTATTTTCCGGGGCGACGTATCCGAGCTATGGGAAACCGCGGGACCGGCGGCGCCGACGCGGGCGGCTCCGGCCGTCCCCCCATCCGGCCGCCGAAGCCGGGGACGGCGATGAGCGTCGTCGTCCTGCTGGTCGGGCTCACCATCGTCGGGCTAGGGGGCTACGCGTACCTGACCGACTCCGCGAGGCTGAACGACAACGTGGCGGTCACCGCCGAGGTCACCGACGTCGGGGTCGAGCAGGTCGAGGGGTCGCGTGGCAGGGACGCGTACGTCCCGGCCGTCCGGTTCCAGTACCGCTTTCAGGGAGGCAGCTACACCTCGAAGAAGCTCTATCCGGGGCGTTCACAGCCCCAGTACAAGGACAGAGCGACCGCCCGGGAACGCGCCTCGGCGTACACTGCCGGAGAGCGCGTGACGGCGTACGTCGACCCCGAGACGCCGGGCGAAGCGTTCCTCGAAGACCGCAGGTCGGGACAGGCCACCGGGGCCGTCCTCGTCGGCGCCCTCGTGTCGCTGGTCGGGGGTGTGGGACTGTATCAGGCACGAGCGGAGGCCCGCGCCCGCAAGTCGCTGTGAGGGCAGCGACGAGCGCGTCTCGACGCCGGGGATAGTCTCGCCTCGAAGGGGATATCGTACTCGCCGGCGACCGAGGTCGACACAGCCGTCCGCGTCAGTTGTTGGGCTGGGGTCCTCGACGCGGTCGTCGGTCTTCCGGTTGCTGCCGGCTATCCGGTCGGTCTGGCCCCGGCGGTCCATACCTGTTTCTCAGCACACCCTATCACAGAACCCACATTGAAACGGCATCAGTGATGGGAGTTTCCGCGACCGAGACAGTCAGCAGTCGTAGAGGTCCCGGTACTTCGCGTCGGCGTAGTCGAGGAAGTGGTCGGCGGTGAACGATTCGCCGGTGGCGTCCCGCACGAGGGCGTCGGTCTCGTAGCGGGCGCCGTGGCGGTGGACGTTCTCCGTGAGCCAGTCGTGGATAGGGTCGAAGTCGCCCTCGCGGACGAGCGCGTCCACGTCACCCACGTCGGCCCGGAGGTGGTGGTCCAATTGTGCGGCAAGCACCGACCCGAGCGTGTAGGTCGGGAAGTAACCGATGGCGCCGTTGGTCCAGTGGATGTCCTGCAGACAGCCCTCGGCGTCAGTGTCCGGACGCACGCCGAGATACTCCTCCATCTTCTCGTTCCAGACCTCGGGCACGTCCTCGACGGCCAGGTCGCCCCGAATCAGGTCGCGCTCTATCTCGAACCGGAGGACGATGTGCATGTGGTAGGTGAGTTCGTCCGCCTCGACGCGAATCAGGTTGTCCGGGTGGACGGTGTTTGCGGCCTCGTAGAACTCACGGGGCGTCGCGTCGGTGCCGAGGCGGTCGTTGGCCGCCTCGCCGAAGTGTTCCCAGAACGGCTGCGAGCGCCCGACGTGGTTCTCCCAGAAGCGGGACTGGGACTCGTGGACCGAGAGGTCCCGGTTGTCCCCCAGCGGGGTCCCGTACTCCTCTCGGGGTAGCCCGAGCGTGTAGGTGGCGTGGCCGAACTCGTGGACGGTCGAGCCGACGGCGTCCATGGGGTCGTCGGGTTTGAACCGCGTCGTGACGCGGGCGTCGAACTGCGTCCCCGTCGAGAACGGGTGGGGCGCGGTGTCCAGCCGCCCGTGGTCCCAGTCGTACCCCAGCGTGTCCAGTGCGTCCTCGACGAGGGCCTGTTGGGTGTCGTCGTCGTAGGTCCCGCTGAAGGGGTCGGCAAGCGTCACGTCGCTGTCGGCGATATCGTCGATGAGCCCGACCAGTTCGTCCCGCAGCGTGGTGAGGACGTCCTCGGCGGTGTCGATACCGAGATAGGGTTCGTACTCCTCGAAGAGGACCTCGTAGGGGTCCCGGTCGGGGTCGATGGCGGCGGCGTACTCCCGCCGAAGTTCCACCATCTCTTCGAGCGTGTCGGCGAACATCCCGAAGTCGTCCTCCGCTTTGGCCTCCTCCCAGACCGGCAAGGCGTTCGAGGAGGCCTCCGAGATGCGCTCGACGAGGTCCGAGGGGACCCGCACCGCGCGCTCGTGGTCGCGGCGGACTTCCCGGACGACGGCCCGCTGTTCGTCGTCCAGGTCGGCCGCGTCGAGTTCGTCCAGCCACGCCCCGAGCTGGTCGTCGGTCAGCAGGTCGTGGTGCAGCGTCGAAAGGGCGGAGGACTGCTTTGCGCGGGCGGGGGTGCCGCCCTCGGGCATCATCACTTGCTGGTCCCACTGGAGGACACTCCCGGCGTCGGAGACGTAGTGGAGCTGTCGGACGTGCTCCAGAAACCGCTCGTAGGTCTCGGTCGTCGTTGCCATGCAGTGGCGTTAGACCGGCGCG
>JBEQBH010000148.1:0-3869 GCA_041639955.1 Halobacteriales archaeon
CGGGTGTCCTCGTACCCCAGCAGCGTCGCTATCTGCTCTTCGAGGACGAAGGAGTTGTTCATCCCCTGGAAGACGATCTCGTCCTCGACGGGGTCCCAGTTGAACACCTGTCGGGTGACGACGCCGTCCATCTCCTTCGAGTACCCCTCTATCTCCTGAACCGAAGTAACCCGGCGGAGCACGTCGTCACCCTGCTTGACGCGGTTCTGGAACAGCGCCACGTCGGCGACGTCCATGAACGTCTCTGGGACGTTGATCGGTTCGCCGGTGAAACGCTGAATCATCGAGACGATGTCGCTCGCGTGGAACGTCAGCATGACGGGGTGGCCGGTCTGGGCCGCCTGGAAGGCCATCCGACCTTCCTCCCCACGGACCTCACCCACGATGATGTAGTCGGGACGGGAGCGCAGCGCGGCGGCAACCAGGTCGAACATGTCGATGCTCGTCCCCTCGTCCTCGCCCTCACGGGTGAGAAGTTGCTGCCACGTGTTGTGCGGCGGAAGCACCTCTGCGGTGTCCTCCGCAGTGTATATCTTCGCGTCGTCGGGGATGAAGGAGGTGATGGCGTTCAGCGTCGTCGTCTTGCCCGAGGCGGTCTCCCCGACGACGAAGACGGTCTGTTCGTTCTCCAGACAGAGCCAGAGATACGCCGCGAGTTCGGGCGAGAGCGTCGCCCACTTCGTAATCTGGAAGATAGAGAGGGGAATCTCGTCGCCCTGACGGATAGTGAGCGAGGGGCCCTTGAGGCTCACGTCGTCGGAGTAGATGAGGTTCAGACGCGAGCCGTCGGGCAGCGTGGAGTCGACGATGGGGTCAGAGTCCGAAACGGGGTCGCCCATCCGCTCGCCCATGTTGCGCAGCCACTGGTCGAAGGCCTCCTCGCTTTGCCACTCGACGGTCGTCTGGAGCATCCCGTAGACGCCGTGGTCGACGTGGCACTCGCTACGGCCGATGACGTGGATGTCCTCGTTTGCCGGGTCGCGCATCACCGGCTCCAGGGGACCGAGCCCGACGATGTCGCGGTTGAGCCGGTAGAGGATGTTTTCGTACGTGGACTCGGTCACCTCGACGCTGCCGACGTCGGTGATGTTCTGCAGTCGGGTGAGGACGCCGCTGTCGCTGTCCTCGTTGCGGATGCGGGTGGTCTCTTGGAGCAGTTCCTCTATACGGTCGTCGTACTCCGATTCGCTCTCGGGGGCTGGCTTGTTGACGCTCTTCTGGAGGAGTCGGTTCCGGACCTTATCGAAGACGACGCTCTCGTCTTCGTCGAGTTCGGGTTCGATGGCGTAGTACTTCGTGTCCTGGCCGATGTCACCGTAGACGTGACAGAAGATGGGGCCCCCGACCGGATAGAGGACGTTAGGCCGGTCGGACTCGTAGTCGCTGTCGGCCTCGTCGATGAGCATCGGGAACTCCCCGGTTATCTGTTTGAACTTCTTCAGGTGGTCCCGCAGGTGGGGTCGCCGGGCCGCTATCTGTCGCAGTTCGTCCGACGGTTTCGCGCGTCCGTGGTCTGTCATAGCGTGGATACCCCCTAGGCGACGCTCCGCGATTCGATGACAATCCCGGTTCCCGACCGAACCGAGAACCCGATGGTGTCACCGACCTGTTCGCCCATCCCGGCAAAGCGGAGGACGTTTATCTGGCGGCGGGTGTCGTTGCCGACCTCGATCATCTCCAGTTCGATGAACACGTCGGCGATGGCGCGGAAGGGGCCGATGGCCTCCTCGTCCAGCGTCGACGGGTCGACGGTTATCATGATGCATTTGCCCTCCGAGATGACGTCCCGGAAGAAGGAGATGATCTCCAGGGCGGCCTGGCGCTCGTCGTTCTGGCGGACCAGGGCCTCGAACTTGGGGTCGTTGCGGAGGATAGCGTCGAACGTGTCGATGACGACGACGTCGGCATCCCACATCACCTCGGCCTCCATCAGCCGCCGGAGCAGCTCCTTGCGGTCTTGCTCCTCGTCGTTGGCCGAGAACGTGTTCGAGTCCCCGATGTCGGCGTGTAAGAAGAGGACGTTCTCGTCTAGGATGTGGTCGACCATGTCGTAAGACAGCGAGTGCATCTGGTCGAGGAAACTCCCGACTGTCAGCTCCGTCGAGAGGTAGGTCACGTCGTGGCCCTCCTCACAGAGCCCGTAGGTAAAGCGCTGGCTCATGGCCGACTTGCCGGCCCCGTAATCGCCCTCGACGAGGATGATACTGCCCGGCGGGATTCCCCCGCCAAGCTCCTTGTTCAGTCGGTCGTGGTCGTCCAGTCCAAGCGAGAACAGGTCGGTACTTGCGATGCTCATAGTCGGAACTTAAACACCTCCTCATCACCGTTGGCGGTTATCTGGACGCGGTGGTCACCAGTCTCCAAGGACTGCTGGATATCGAGCCTGACCACGGTGCCGGGCTGCCAGGCACCGTTGCCGTCGGCCCGGGTCACCGAGTAGTCGGTGACGAACCGGCCGTTGACGAGGATGTCCAGCACACCCGGGTCGGCGGCCAGCCGCTCCGTACCGGTGTTTTTGACGTACAGCGTGATGACCCCATTGTCGTAAATGGCGTCGCTCCCGCTGTCGGATATCACCTCGATGTCAGTCCGGACCTCACTGCTGACGTCGAACCCCTGCTCGGAGATGGCGCCGCTCAACTGCCCGATACTGCTGGTGAAGACGCCGGCGACGCTCGCGGCGATCATCATCGAGGCAATAAAGAGGATGAGATGGGAGACGGAAACACTCGCCACGTCAGACCACCTCCGCCGTCGCGGCGACGCCCGGCCCGGTGACGATTTTCACCTGACTGGGCTTGGGCGCCGTCGTGGTGTTGATAGCTAGCGTCTCCCGCGGGAGCCAGAGGTCCGTTCCGGTGTTCCCCTCGACGGCCGTGCGGTACCCCGTCTGGTAGCTGTTGTCGGCGAGGACGTCGACGTCGCTGACCGACAGCTCCGTGGCGCCGGTGTTCTCGACGGTGACGTTGAGGTAGTCGGACGTGGTGTTGTAGTTCACAGTGGTTATCTCTATGTCGGTGTTAGTCCGTTCGAGCTGCCGGTCGGAACGGTCTTCGCGGGCGTCGTTGACCATCTCGGTGCTGTTTGCCGCCGCCGAGTAGAACATCCCGAAGCCGATGAATGCGGCCACGAAGATGAGGGCGGCCGAGCCACTAACGCTGAATCCCATCCGAGCCACCTCCCACGAGCTTCGAGAGGGCGACGGCTTCGGCACCGCTGTCCTCGTCAAGCTGCGAGATGTAACGCAGACTCTCGGTGTGGTGGTCGATAGTGAGGCCGTCGCCCGAATCCGCGACGTCGTCAAAGCCCCGCAGGTAGTCCGTGAGGTCGTCGGCCACGTCGGCGTCTATCCAGCCGATAGTCTCGTAGTAGTCGATGGCACGGGACGCCTCGCGGTAGCCGGCCTGGCTGACCAGAAACTCCAGCCACTCGATGATTATCAGGTCCGCCGCGAACCCGTCCGGCATCGTCGCCAGGTAGGGTTTGCCATCGTCGTCGGCAGTGGCGTCCGCCGTGGTATCCGGCTCGGGTTCGGGCTCCGGTTCGACGGCCGGCTCGGGTTCTGGTTCGGGTTCGGGCTCCGGTTCGACGGCCGGCTCGGGTTCTGGTTCCGGCTCGGGTTCGGGCTCCGGTTCGACAGCTGGCTCAGGTTCTGGTTCCGGTTCGGTTTCAGCGGCCTCCATACCGTCCGCTTCGGCGCTATCGTCCTCGATGACCTCGTCGAAGAGGTCGTCATCTTCGAGACCGTCCTCGTCGAACCCGTCGCCGTCGAGCATCTCGTCGCTGTCATCGAGCATCTCGTCGCTGTCATCGAGCATCTCGTCGCTGTCATCGAGCATCTCGTCGCTGTCATCGAGCATCTCGTCGCT
>JBEQBH010000149.1:0-3866 GCA_041639955.1 Halobacteriales archaeon
ACAGTAGCGGGTTCGCCCCGTCGTGCTCGACGGTCCGGTAGCCGATTTCGTAGTCGTCCATCGGCTCGACGGTCCCGCCCAGCGCGTGGGCGAGTAGCTGGTGGCCGAAACACACCCCGAGGAACGGCAGCCCCTCGTCGACTGCCTTGCTGACCCAGGCTTCCAGGTCGGCAATCCAGGGCTCGTCCCAGTAGACGGAGGCCCGCGAGCCGGTGACGAGACACGCGTCGAACGCGAAGCCGTCGGGTAGTTCGCGCTCGGTGACGTCGAACTCCACGAGGTCGGCGTCGAGCTCCCGCCGGAAGTTCCGGCGGTTGTCCTCGCCGTCGTGGGCCGCGTTCAGCAGGGCGATACGGAGACTCATTGCCGATAGAGAGCGGCTCGACGCCTAAAAGCCCCCGTATCGACGGCTATATCTGCCACTGTCGGCGACGCGCCTTCGGGCTCAGTCGCCCGCGTGTTCGTCCAGGAACGCGACCAGCCGGTCCGTCACGGCGGTCGCGTGTTCGACGAAAGACAGGTGGCGCCCCTCGACGGCCGTCGCCGCCCCACGCGGGAGGTCCGCCGCGAGCGACTCCGCCGCCTCGCTCGGGACGACGGGGTCGTCGACGCCGTAGTACACCTCCGTCGGCAGGGTTATCTCGTACAGCGGCGGCGCCGAGAAGGCAGTCATCGCCGCTGCCTGTGCGGCGAAGGCATCGCCGGTCGCGTCACCCTCGCGTCGCCAGCCGGTGATGCGCTCGACGAGGTCGGCCGCGTGCTCGCGGAACGCGGGGGAGAAAGCCCCCGTGAGTGACTGTTCCGGCCCGGTATCCAGCGAGAGCGCGCCGAGCGCGTCGCCGTCGACGGCCGCTCCCGACGGGGCAGTGTTGTACAGCGTCAGCGTGCGCGCTCTGTTGTAGGTGTGGGCGTACTGCAGCGCCACCATCCCGCCCAGTCCCGCGCCGACGAGGTGTGCGCTCCGAACGCCGTGGTCGGCGAGGACGGCTTCGAGGTCCGCCGCGAGGGTGTCCACGTCGTAGGGCCCGGCAGGTGCATCCGACTCTCCGGTTCCGCGCAGGTCCCACACCAGCGCTTCGTAGGGCCCCGCCACGGCGTCGTGGTGCCACCCCCACAGCCACGCGCCGTAACCGGCGTCACCGACGAAGACAACGGTCGGACCGTCTCCCGTCGTCTCGTAGTGTAGCGAGACGCCGCCGTTGGATGTGGTAGGCATTACCCGCCTTTCGTCGGGCCGTCGGGTCACTGTTTCGAAGCCACACGTCTATGGGGGAGGCTCGCCAACCCCCGGATACTCGTGTCCGGCGCAGCGTCTCTCATCGGTGCCGTCGTCTTCGTCGCAGGCATCGGCGTCGCCGCCCAACTGCTCGCGGACCGCCTGCAGGTCCCCAGCGTTGCCTTCCTGCTCGTCGCCGGCGTCCTCGTCGGTCCACAGGGGTTCGGTTTCGTCGACCCGGGCCAGTTCGGACAGGCCGGACTGCAGGCCATCGTCGGTCTCAGCGTCGGCATCATCGTCTTCGAAGGGGCCTTTCACCTCACCGCCGAGCGGGTCCGGGAGGCCTCCCGCGAGGCCCTCGGGCTGGTCACCGTCGGCGCGCTCGTCTCGCTGGTCGGGACGGCTCTTGCCGTCCGATTCGTTTTCGCCACCTCGTGGCCGGTCGCCGTCCTCGTCGGGTCGCTGCTGGTGGCGACCGGGCCGACGGTCGTCACGCCCATCATGGCCGTGGTCCCGGTCCGCGACCGGGTCGCGGCCGCGCTGGAGACCGAGGGTATCATCAACGACGTCGTCGCGGCCATCCTCGCCGTCGCCACCTTCGAGTTCGTCGTCGCCGACGCCGCCTCGCCGCTCGTCGTCGTCGAGGCCTTCCTCGCACGCCTGCTGGTCGGCGTCCTCGTCGGCGTCCTCGTCGGCGGGGCTGTCGCCCTGCTCCCCCGATACGTCTCGCTCTCAGACGACAACGCCATACAGAACGCCCGGCTGGTCGTGCTGACGGCCGCGCTGGTCGCCTACGCCGTCGGCAGCAGCCTCCTCTCGGAGGCCGGCATCGCGGCCGCGGCCGTCGCCGGCGTCGTGCTGGGCAACGCCGACATCCCCCACGAGGAGGACGTCGCGGAGTTCAAGGGCGGCATCACCGTCTTCGTCCTCTCTTTCGTCTTCGTCGTGCTGGCCGCCTTGCTCTCCTTTTCGGACCTCCGGGCGCTCGGACTGGGCGGTGTCGTCGTCGTGGTCGCCGTCGTCGGCGTCATCCGGCCGCTCGGGGTGTATCTCTCGACCATCGGCGGGTCGATGAGCGTGCGCGAACGGGCGTTCGTCGGCATGATGGGGCCTCGCGGTATCATCCCGGCGTCGGTCGCGACCCTCTTTGCCATCGAGCTGCGTCCGACGAACCCGCGGGCCGCGACCGTCCTCGTCGGGACCGTGTTCCTGGTCATCTTCGCGACCGTCATCTTTCAAGGTGGCCTGGCCCGTCACATCGCACAGAGGTTGGATATCTTGCCCACACAGACGCTCGTGGTCGGCGCCGGTCGCGTCGGGTCGGAGCTGGCAGACCGCTTCGAGGCCCGCGGTGAGGAGGTCATCCTCGTCGACGACGATATGGACGCCGTCGAGCACGCCCGCAACGACGGCCACCGGGTCGTCCACGGCGACGCGACCGACGCCAGCACGCTTGACAGCGCCGACGCGGACCGAGCGGGTGTCGTCGTCGCCGTCACCGCCGACGACGACGTGAACCTGCTCGTCGCCCAGCTCGCCACCACCCGGTTCGGCGTCGACACTGTCGTCGCGCGGGCCAACAACCCGGACAACGTCGAAGCTTTCGCGGACCTGGACGTCGAGACCATCTCGGCCGGCTTCGCCGTCGCCGACGCCATCGACGACGCCATCGAACGGCCGGCGCTGTCCCACTGGCTGGCCGACGCCGGCAAGACCGGCGACGTGCTGGAAGTCGAGCTGCAAAACGAGTCGCTGGCCGACCAGTCCGTCAACGCGCTCACCGACGCGCTGCCCGAGGGGTGTCTCGTGGCGATGGTCAGCGCCGGCGGCGAGGACCGGGTGCCCGACGGCGACTTCGTGGTCTCACGCGGGGACCACCTGACGCTGGTCTGTGAGACCAACACGGCGATGCAGTCGGCCAGGCGAGTGCTACGGGGCGATTAGGCGTTCGCCACGGACTGTAGAATCGCCTCGGCGTCGTCCAAGGCGTCGTCGAGCTTCTCGGCGTCGGGGCCCCCGCCCTGGGCGAAGTCGCTCGGACCGCCACCGCCGCCGCCGACCCGGCTGGCGAGTTCGCCGACAACTTCGCCGGCGTCGACCTCGACGCCATCGGGGACGGCGACGACGAACTGCGCGCCGTCGCTGCCCGAGCCAAGCACGGCAATCCGGCCCTGCTCGACGACGGCGTTGGCCTGGGCCCGAAGCTCGTCCATGTCGGCGTCGATGCGCTGGACGACCGCGGTCGTGTCGGCCACGTCGACCTCCTCGGTGTCGGCGCCGCCCGAGGCGCGGGCCTCGGCGAGCTGTTCTTTCAGCGACTCTATCTCCTTGCCCCGGGCCTTCCACTCGTCGAAGAAGCGGGTCGCGGTGTCGGGCACTTCGGTGGGCGCGACGTCGAAGGTGTCGGCGGCCGCGTAGAGGGCGTCCTCCGTGCGGTGGGTGGCCTCGATGGCCGCGTCGCCCGCCGCGAAGGTGAGCCGGATGACGCCGTCCTGAATCCGCTCCGTGCCGAGCAGCTTGATGGTCCCGATGTCGCCAGTGCGGGCGACGTGGGTGCCACCGCAGGCCTGGATGTCGTCGGCGACCTGGATGAGGCGAATCTGCTCGCCGGCCGGGATGCCGCCCTGGTAGAGGTCGAAGCCGTGTTTGG
>JBEQBH010000150.1:0-3585 GCA_041639955.1 Halobacteriales archaeon
GCGGCCTCACGCACGGCGTCGACCTGTTCCGGGCCGCCGATGATACCCAGCGTCGAGCCGTAGATGACGACCGCGGCGCCGGTCAGCTCCTGCATCAGCTCGCGGGTCCGGCCGCCTTCGCCGATGAGCCGCCCCTTCTGGCGCCGGAGGTCGTTCTTGTTCCGGGCGGCCGCATCGATATCGATCAGCTCGAACATCATCATGTCGTCGTCGAGCAGCGCCAGCGCGTCCTCGGGCTTGAACCCGCGGCCGATGGCCTTCACGATGTCGGGGCCTTTCAGCGCCGTCACCGGGTCGCCGACGGTGTCGACCTTGACCGTCCCGTCCTCCGAGTCGATATCCAGACGCACCTCCGCCCGCTCCTCTATCTCCCGCATCGTCGCACCGCCCTCGCCGATCAGCACACCGATTCGGTCCTGCGGAATCTTCACGTGTTTCATAAGTATGCCTACGGATAGGGGGTTCTGCCTGTTTAAGACTTCGGCGCTAGCATCGCGTGGCTTCAGGGCCCTACTCCTCACCGGGTCACTGTGTGCCGAGTGCTCGACCGACCAGTCCCCGTTTTCCCGGAGCCGACGCTGTTTTGTCGGGGCTATCCGTAGCGAGCGTGTGACCGCCGTAGAGGAGTGGGTAGGCCGGTTAGCCGACGCCGGGGAGTTGACCCCGGGGGCAGTGACGGCTATCGTCGACGTCCACGGTGAGCGGGGGCGCCGAGCCATCGAAGCCGTCGGCGAGGGACGCGTGAAGCGGTACCGGGATTTCACGGTCGTCGTCGGCCACGAGGACGAGTACATCGTCGAGGAGGGCCAGTGTGACTGTGCCGACGCCGAGTACAACCTGGACCGGTCGGACCCCGAGCAGCTGTGCTGGCACGCTATCGCGGTGCGTATCGCCGACGCTATCGACGCCGTCGACCACCACGACATGTGGTACTCGGACGTCCGGGACTTCCTATAGTACCTTTTTTCCGGTCGGGTTTCCTCGGCCGACTTCGTCGGCCTGTGGGAACCCTCCCGGCAAAAATCTACGCTAAAAAGGCCGGAATCGCCGCGAGCGGCGATTCCGGTGAAACCGCTCGCCAACGCCGAGCGGTATGCTCACCGCGACAGCCTGCCCTTCCCCGTCGGCGCTCGGGACCGACGCCCTCGGTCCACTCGCGCCGGCCGCTGCGACCGCAGACCGCTCACGGCACCGGCTGCCCGGCCCCGTACGTAATCGTGCCTTCGAAGGCAAACTGTGCGATGGAGCGGTCACCGAGGTCGAGGTCGCGTAGCGTGGCCGACTGGTCGTGGGTTCCGACCAGCACCTCGAAGTCCTTCGAAAGCGGTCGGACGCCGAAGCGACCGTCGACCGCGACGTCGAACTGTTCGAGCCGCCCGTCCCGAACGGCGTAGCTTGTCGTCTCGTGGCTGGCCGGCCAGGTCCGCGGGCGGGCGATATCGACCGTCAGGAGGTGGTCCCCGTCCTCGACGACGCTGGTCGTCCGGCGCGTCCCCTCGTCGTGGTGGCTGATGCGCCCGACGGTCTTGGGGAGCCCCCACACCTCGTCGCCGAGCGCGCGGGCGGGTTCGGTCGTCACCGGTAGCGAGTGGACGTAGCCGCCGTAGTCGCCGGCGGCGAGCGGGACCAGCGGCCGGGACGGGCCCCGGGGTGTCGCCGCCAGGACCACGGCGAGTTCGTCGTAGGGGGACATCGCGTCGTCGCCGATGCGGTGGTACTCGACGGCCATGACGACGACCACGCCCCGGTCCGGGGTCACGCGAACAGGGTTGAGTCCGTCGGGGAGCAGGCTGCCGACGGTATCCCTGTCGGCGGGGAGTACGAGCCCCGTTACCGTCGCCGCCGTCGTCAGTGGCACCGTCACCGCCTGTCCCGTCGAGAGCGTGAACCGAGTCATCACAGCCACCTGTCCAGCCGCGCGGTCACGCGACCGAACCAGCGCGGTATCGGGTCGACGACCCGCTCGGGGAGCCACTCGGTCCACCGGATGAACTCCGCGAACCGACCCACGGGATAGCGAGCGCGGGGGGGCTCGTCGGTCGCTGCGTCGAGGACCGTCGCCGCGACGGTCTCGGGGGACGCCGCCAGCGGGCCACCGTCGAGAGTCCACCCTGACTCCAGTGACTCGTACACCCCGTCGTAGTCGGCCGTGCGGTCGTCGATGAGTGCCGAGCGCGCGCTGTCGGCGAAGGCCGTCTCGACCCACGCCGGCTCGACGAGCGCGACGTGGACGGGGGTGTCAGCGAGTTCCATCCGGAGCGTGTCGGTCATCGACGACAGCGCGGCCTTGCCGCCGCTGTAGGCGCCCAGCCCCGGACAGGCCCGTCGCGCCAGGACGCTGGAGACGTTGACGATGCGGCCGCCGCGGCGGCGAAGTTCCGGCAGGACGGCCGTCGCGAGCCGGTGTGGCCCGTGAACGAGCACGTCGAAGACGTCCCGGCTCGCCTCGACCCCGACGTCTTCCAGCGGTCCCGGCGCGGCGTAGCCGGCGTTGTTGACCAGACAGTCCAGCCGCCCCGTCTCGGCCAGCACCGCGTCGACGACGGCCTGGCACTGCTCGTCGCTGGTCACGTCGAGCGTTCGCGTCCGACAGCGCTCCCCGACCTGCTCGGGCAGCGGCGTCTCCACGTCGGTCGCGTAGACGGTCCACCCGTCGTCGGCAAACGCCAGGGCCGTCGCCGCGCCGATTCCGGAGCCGGCACCGGTCACCAACACGACGCGTGACTCCTCGGCAGTCATACTCGCGGCCACTCCGGGCCGACACAAGAATCCATCCCTGCTGTCGTGTTTGTGACGCGGCGCTTCCGGCAACCGACGCGACTACCGCTGGTCGAGACAGTAATCGACGTAGTTGCGGAGAATCTGCAGTCCCGTCTCGCCGGATTTCTCGGGGTGGAACTGGGTCCCGAAGACGTTGCCGGCCTCGTTGGCGACGATGGAGGCGAAGTCGGTCCCGTAGTCGGTGGTGGCCACGACCGCCTCCTCGTCGTCCGGGACGGCGTAGTAGGAGTGGACGAAGTAGGCGTACTCCCCGTCGACCCCCTCGACGAGCGGGTGGTCCCGCTGCACGTCGAGTTCGTTCCAGCCCATGTGTGGCACCGTCTGGTCCCGCGAGAAGCGGACGTTCTCTCCGGGAACGAGGTCGAGGCCCTCGGCGTCGCCCTGGCCCTCGTGGTCGGCCTCCTCGCTCGTGGTCAGCAGCATCTGCATCCCGAGACAGATACCGAACAGGGGCGTCCCCGCCTCGGCCTCCGTCTCCAGTGCCGTGCGGAAGGGACCGGCGTTGTCCATCCCCTCGGAGAAGGCCCCGACACCGGGCAGGACGATGCCGTCGGCGCTGTCAAAGTCGGCCGGGTCCGCCGAGAGCGTCACCTCGGCGCCGGCCCGCTCCAGCCCGCGGGTCACGCTCCGCAGGTTCCCGAGCCCGTAGTCGACGACCACCACCTCCGCGGTGGTCTGTCTGGCGTTCATGCGCGAGCGTACGCCGAGGCCGGCTAAGTGGCTTCCCCTTCGGACAGCACTTGCGGCTAGTCGGAGCCTCTGCTGGTGGCCGGGCGCGAGTGGCGCACAGATAGGTGCGCCCGA
>JBEQBH010000150.1:3595-3823 GCA_041639955.1 Halobacteriales archaeon
CGGCGTTGTCCATCCCCTCGGAGAAGGCCCCGACACCGGGCAGGACGATGCCGTCGGCGCTGTCAAAGTCGGCCGGGTCCGCCGAGAGCGTCACCTCGGCTCCGGCCCGCTCCAGCCCGCGGGTCACGCTCCGCAGGTTCCCGAGCCCGTAGTCGACGACCACCACCTCCGCGGTGGTCTGTCTGGCGTTCATGCGCGAGCGTACGCCGAGGCCGGCTAAGTGGCTTC
>JBEQBH010000151.1:0-3822 GCA_041639955.1 Halobacteriales archaeon
AGCGTCGACAGCAGTCGGTTCGCGGCGAGGTCGGTAAACGCCGTCTGTCGCAGCCCCTCGGCGATAGCGAAAATCGCCCCAAGGAAGAAGAGAATGGAGAAGTCGGCCTCGCCGACCGCGTCGGGCCCGACCACGCCGACCGTCGGGGCGAACGCCAACAGCGCCACCACGATGGCCCCGAACAGCGGGTGCAGACCGTGGACGAAATCGGTCGCCCAGATGGCGACCCCCAGCAGCAGGAAGACCAACATCCGGCGCTCCCGGGCCGTCGTCGAGAGGGACTCCTCCCGGTCCGGCGTGTTCACGCCGTCGCGGTCCCGCGGGCGGTACAGGACGTACGCGATGCCCACGATGAGCGCGACCCGGCCGATGCCCATCACGGGACCGAGCCACAGCGTCCACTCGGTCCACGTGATAGCCGGACCGCCGCTGGACTCGACGAGGCCGGTGACGATGATGTTGGCGAGCGAGCCGGTGAGAATCCCCGACGAGCCATAGAACGTCGCAAACAGCGGGCCGAGGAAGATGCCCACTTTCGCCCGCCGCTCCTCGAACAGGTCGCCGAGCGACTGCAGAATCGGCGCGAGGATGAGGACCCGAACGAGCGACGACGGGACCAGCACCGCCAGCGCGAGGCTCCCGAAGGAGAGGGCCACCAGCAGATACCGGTAGGCCGCGACGGCGTCGGTCGCCACGGCCCCCGGCATCCGGTGGAGGGCCAGTCGCTCGATGAGGTCCGCGAGGCCGCTCTGTCGGGCGGCCTCGCCGATGAGGATGCCCACGACGACCAGCCACGTCGCCGGCGACTGGAACCCCGTCAGCGCGAGGTCGGCCGAAAACGTGACGCCGATGAGGCCGATGCCGACCAGGGCGGTGAACCACGGCTTGACGGGCGCGCCCACCCACAGCGCGATACAGAAGAGCGCGATGGCGAGCATCCGGGCCGCACCGGTCGCGAGCGGGGCGAACCGGAGGACGGCCCCGGCGGCGAGTACCCCGACCGGAACGGAGAGCCACGCCGGGTCGACATCACGGATGGCGGCTGCACGACTTGCAGTTTCGTCCGACATTCTGGATACCAGACGACACAGTGTGAAGGAGTATCAGCGTACCGGTCCCGAGAAGCGCCGTGGGAGCCGATTGTGCCCAAGAGCCGTCGGTGTCGTCAGTCGCCGGTGACCGCGTTCGAGAGGTCCTTGTTGGCGTGTTCGCCGAGGTACGCCTCGATGACCTCGCTGTCGTTCTGTATCTCGTCGGGGGTCCCCTCGGCGATGAGACGGCCGTTGTTCAGCACCATGACGCGCTCGCTGACGGTCATCAGCGCGCGCATCACGTGGTCGATGAGGAAGACGGTCTTCCCCTCGTCTTTGATGTCGCCGATGAGGTCGACGATGTCCTCGGTCTCCTCGGGGTCGAGGCCGCCGGCGACCTCGTCGAAGAGAACGAGTTCCGGGTCGGTGGCCAGCACCCGGGCGATTTCGAGCCGTTTGAGCTGGCCGACGCTCAGTTCGCCGGGGTCGCTGTACTGGAGGTCCGCGAGGTCGACGAACTCGAGCATCTCCCTGGCGCGCTCGCGAACGTCGTCGAACTCCCGCCCGCCGAACTCCGCGCCGACCGCGACGTTTTCCAGCAGCGTCATGCTCTCGAACGGCCGGACGATCTGATGTGTCTTCGCGAGGCCGCGGTGGCAAATCTCGTGTGGGGCCTCGCCGGTTATCTCCTCGCCGTCGAAGAACACTCGCCCCTCGGTCGGTTCGTGGACGCCGGTGATAGTCCGAAACAGCGTCGACTTGCCGGCCCCGTTCGGCCCGATGAGTCCGATGGCCTCGCCGCGTTCGACCGAAAACGAGACGTCGTCGATAGCCACTACGCCACCGAACTTTTTGGTCAGGTTCTGCCCTTCGAGTAGCGTCATTGGGAAGTGGTACCTTATCCACTCAGATAAACCTGCCCCTGTCACTTCGTAACGGGGGAAAACGCTTTGGGCCAGTTGCGTGAATGAGCGGCTGTGACTCTCACGCAGATGTTCGACCCGTCGGCTGTAGCCGTCGTCGGCGCCTCGGCGACCGAGGGCAAAATCGGCTACGAGGCGATGGCGAACGCGACCATGTTCGACAGACCAGTGTATCCAGTCAACCCCTCCGCCGAGGGGGAGCTGTTCGGTGAGGCGTTCGTCCCGTCAGTGACAGATATCGACGACGACGTCGACCTCGCGCTCTGCTGTGTCCCCGGTCCAGCCACTCCGGAGGTCATCGAGGAGTGTGGCGAGGCCGGCATCGGCGCGGCGGTTATCTACGCCGGCGGCTTCGCGGAGGCAGGCGAGGACGGCGAGCGGCTCCAGCGGGCGGTGGTCGAGGCGGCCGACGAGTACGATATCTCGGTGCTCGGCCCGAACACGAGCGGGTTCGTCGTCCCCCGCACGAACCTCCTGTGTTCGTTCGCCAGCGGGGCCGAGAAGCTCCCGGCGGGCAACACCGCCGTCGTCGCCCAGAGCGGCGGCGTCGCACACGCGCTCGCCTTCCAGTCCCGCCGGCAGGGGCGCGGGGTCTCCGCCATGGTCGGCCTCGGCAACCGCGCGAACGTCGGCTTCACCGAGGTCATCGAGCACTTCGACGGCGACGAGGGGACCGACGCCATCGTGCTCCACGTCGAGGGGACGGACGACGGCCGCGCCCTGCTCGAGGCCTGCCGCGAAAGCGAGACGCCCGTCGTCGCCTACAAGGTCGGCCAGTCGGACGTGGATGACTTCGCCGAGTCACACACCGGCGCGCTCACCGGCGACCACGAGCTGTACATCGCCGGGTTCGCGCAGTACGGCGTCCCCACGGCAGACGCGACGGACGACCTGCTCGACGCCGCCGCGGCGCTCGGTGACTCGCCCGAGCCGGACGGCCCGAACGTCGGCGTCGTCACCGCACAGGCGGGCCCGGGCATCATCATCACCGACCGAATCCAGCGTGCCGGGGGGCAGCTCCCCGAACTCACCGCCGAGACACGGGACCGGGTCGACGAGCTCCTCCCGGGCGTCACCTACACCGGGAACCCGGTCGACACCGGTCGGCCGATGCCGGCCTTCGGCGACGTCGTCACGGCCGTCGCCGAGGACGACGCCGTCGACATCGTGCTGGTCTACGAGCTGTTCGAGGAGGCGATGGGCTTCCCCGTCGAAGCGCTGGACGGTCTCGCCGAGCGGGTCGACAAGCCGATTCTGTTCGCCACTGACGGCATCGAGGAGGACATGACCGACGACATGGCGGCGCTGACGGACGCGGGCGTCCCGGTGTTCGAGACGCCGGAGCGGGCCGGCGACGCCGCGGCGGTCCTCGCCCGCTACGCCGAGTTGCAGGGGGGCGCCGAGGGCGCGGAGGTGGGTGCCGATGACTGACGACCCCATCGCGGCCGCCCGCGCCGACGGGCGACACACGCTGACCGAAGCCGAGGGGAAGCGACTGCTCTCGGAGGCGGGCGTGGACACGCCGCCGTTCGCCGTGTGTGCGACCGCGGACGAGGCCGTCGAGGCCGGCGCGGATATCGGCTACCCCGTCGTCGTGAAGGTCTCCTCGCCGTCGGTCACCCACAAGAGCGAGTGGGCCGACGGGGCGGGGGTCGCAGTCGGTATGGAGTCGGGCGAAGACGTGCGTGCTGCCGCCGAGCGGATATTCGACGCGGCCGCCGAGCGGGGTATCGACGCGGACGTCCTCGTCGAGGCGGCGATGGACGTCGACGCCGGCACCGAGATACTCGTCGGCGGGCTACGCGACCCGTCCTTCGGCCCGGTCGTGGTCGCGGGGCTGGGCGGCGTGTTCTCCGAAGTGTTCGCGG
>JBEQBH010000152.1:0-3821 GCA_041639955.1 Halobacteriales archaeon
CCGTCGACGCCCAGCCGCAGGAAGACGGCCATGATGTAAAATCCCAGCGGCGGGTAGGCAAAGGGGATGCCCTCGGTCGTGAATCCATGAATCGTCGTCGGCAACGTGCCGGATTCGGCGACGGCCGACGCCATCTGCAGAAAGAGCCCACCCAGAAGCGCCGGGAACTCGTGGCTGTGGAGGTACGCGACCTGAACGGCCACAGAGGCACAGAGAGCCACCAGCAAGAGCTTCCAGTACCGAGTCAGTCGCATATACTTCCGGCAGTGTAAGGATACGCATAATATTGTTGGTCCGATGCAGACCGGGCTGAAAACTAGCCTTCTGGCGGTTGAATCGGCCGGAGCGGTCCGTTGCTGTCAGCGTGGCAGCCGCCACACCAGCGTGAGATATCGAGATCGCTGGCGGGCGTCGTCCCGTGGAAAAATGGGCCGGCGCGAATTCGAATCGCGGTTACGGCCACCCGAAGGCCGAAGGATACCAGGCTACCCCACCGGCCCGTGCGATAGCAAGAGGAAGATGGCGAGGGCGATTTTTAACCCTTCCGGAACCGAGCGTCCGGAGCCGGTGATGGGGCTGTGACCCCGGCCGACTACAGCCGGAAAGTCCCACCCGGACAGTTGACCAGCAGGCTACGGGCAGGACTGAAAGGGCCCGGGGGTTTTCTGGCTGTGAGCGGTCACGAGACCACTAGCAGTTACGACCCAGAAAGCAACACACTCGTCTCCTACTGGCCGGAGTACAGAAAATATATATCGCTCGCGAGTTACTCACGAGGCGAGTAACTATGACGATACTGGTCACAGGGGCAGACGGTTACATCGGCTGGCCCACAGCGCTGCGCATCGCGTCGCGAACGGACGACCGCGTCCTGCTGGTCGACAACTTCGGCCGCCGCGAGTGGGTCGATGAAATCGGTTCGACAAGCGCCGTGCCGGTCGCGTCCATCGACGAGCGACTCGACGCCGCCGAGGAGACGCTGGGCGTCACGAACATGTCCTTCGTCGAGGGCGACCTCGTCGAGAAGGACTTCGTCGACGAACTGCTCCAGGTCCACGAGCCGGACACCGTCGTCCACGCGGCCGCCCAACCCTCGGCGCCGTACTCCCAGATAAACGGCGAGCGGGCCAACTACACCCAGCACAACAACCTCCAGTCCACCCGGAACCTCCTGTGGGGACTGGAAGAACACGACCTCACCGACACCCACTTCATCGAGACGACGACGACGGGAGTCTACGGCGCGCCGGAGTTCCCCATCCCCGAGGGCGGGGCGACGATGGAGAACCAAGGCGAGGCCGACGACGTGCCGTTCCCGGCGATGGCCGGCTCCTGGTACCACCTCACGAAGTCCCACGATGCGGCGAACATGCGCCTGGCCCACAAGCAGTTCGACATCCCCGTCTCGGACGTGCGCACGGCCATCACCTACGGGACCGAGACCGAGGAGACCCGCGAGGACGAGCGGCTCAAGACCCGCTTCGACTTCGACTACTACTTCGGGACGGTCACGCACCGCTTCTGTGCGCAGGCCGTCGCCGGCTACCCGGTCACCGTCTACGGCAAGGGCGAGCAGCGCAAGCCGTTCGTCTCGCTTGAGGACGCCGTCGAGGGACTGGCCCAGCTGGCGCTGGGCGACGCCGACGACCGGCCGGAGGGCCTGACGGTGTACAACCAGGTCACCCGCGCCATCAGCATCGTCGAGATAGCCGAGACCATCGCCGACGTGGGCGAGCAGTTCGACCTCGACGTGGCCGTCGAACACTTCGAGAACCCGCGCGACGAGGACGAGACCCACAAGATGGAGATAGAGAAGGCGAAGTACATGGACCTCATCGATGAGCAGGACCAGAGCTTCGAGGAGGGCGTCGAGGACATCTTCGAGACGCTGACCAGCCACGCCGGGACCATCACGGCCCACGAGGACCGCTTCCTGCCGGGCGTACTCGTCGACGAATGACGACCGACGTGCTGGTCACGGGCGGCTGTGGCTACATCGGGAGCGACCTGATTCCGCGGCTGGCCGACGACGACCGAGTCGGCGAGGTCGTCGTGCTGGACAGCCTCGCCTCCGGGTCGCCGCGGGCGCTGATGGGCGCGGTTAACGGCAAACTGCAGTTCCGCCGGGGCGACGTTCGCGAGTACGGCGACGTCGAGAGCGCGATGCGGGGCGTCGACACCGTCGTCCACCTCGCCGCTATAACGGGCGCGGCCAGCACCCACGACCGCCGCGAGGAGACCGTCGCGGTCAACTACGACGGCACCGAGAACGTCCTGACCGCCGCCGGGAAGCTCGGCGTCGAGAACGTCGTCTTCGCCTCCTCGTGTAACGTCTACGGCCGCGCGACCAGCACTGACATCGACGAGACCGTCGACCCCGACCCCATCAACCCCTACGCCGAGACGAAACTCGACTCCGAGACGCTGCTCGGGGAGTACTGCGAGGAGTTCGGGATGGACGGGACGGCGCTGCGGATGGCGACGAACTTCGGGTACTCGCCGGGCATCCGGTTCAACCTCGTCGTGAACTACTTCGTCTTCCGGGCGCTGACCGGGCGCACGCTGACGGTGTACGGCGACGGGTCGAACTGGCGGCCCTTCGTCCACGTCAGCGACGCCGCGCGGGCGTACAAACACGCCGCCCTGGAGCCCGACGCGTGGGACGAGCGGGTCTACAACGTCGGGTCCAACGACGCCAACTACCGGATATCGGAGATCGCCGACATCGTCGACGACGAGGTCGGCGCGGTCGACATCACCTACCTGGAGGACGAACACCCCGGCCCCTCGTATCACGTCAACTTCGACCGGCTGTCGAAGACGGGCTTCGAGCCAGAGACCACCCTCCGCGAGGGGGTCCGCGACATCGCAGACCGATTCACCCATGGCTGAGCAACACATCGCTATCACGGGCGCGGCCGGCTACATCGGCAGCCGCGTCCTCGTCGAACTACAGGAACAGCACCCCGACTGGGAGATAACGGCCGTCGACAACTTCTATCTCGGCGACGTCCGCTCGGTGGGCGACGTCGAGGTCGAGCACGTCGACATCCGGAACCGAGACCGCCTCGAAGCGGCCCTGGCCGGCGCCGACGTCGTCATGCATCTGGCGGCCATCTCGGGCGTCGACGACTGCGAGGCAAAGCAGGACCTCGCCTACGAGTGTAACGTCCAGGGGACCGAAAACGTCGCGTGGTTCTGCCGCAAGACCGGCGCGGCCATGATATTCCCCTTCTCGATGGCCGTCCTGGGCGACCCGACGGAGTTCCCCATCACGGTCGACCATCCGCGGGACCCGATGAACTGGTACGGCCGCACGAAGCTCCTCAGCGAGCGGGCCATCGAGGACTTCGCCGACGGCGCGTTCCCGGCCCACCAGTTCATGATATCCAATCTCTACGGCGGCCACGAAATCGACGGCCACGAGATATCCAAAGGGACCGTCATCAACTTCTTCCTCTCGCGAGCGAAAGCGGGCGAGACGCTGACGGTGTACGAGCCGGGCACCCAGAGCCGGAACTTCGTCCACGTCAAGGACGTGGCGCGGGCCTACCTGCGCAGCGCCGAGCGGCTGGTCGAACGGCTCGACGCGGGCGAGACCGGCGTGGAGAAGTACGAAATCGCGAGCGACGAGGACCCCGGCGTCGAGACCGTCGCCGAACTCGTCCAGTCCGTCGCGGCCGAACACGGGCAGCCGGTCGACGTCGAACTCGTCGAGAACCCCCGTGCCGGCGAAGAGACGCTCGTCTCGGAGTTTCCCGTCGACACGACCGCCGCGCGGGAACGGCTCGGCTGGGAGACCCGATACGACGTCGAGTCGG
>JBEQBH010000153.1:0-3819 GCA_041639955.1 Halobacteriales archaeon
CTAGTGCGGATTTGGTTGTATGCTATTGGATATAAACCTTTCCTATACTAGACGGCAACTCCAGTTCGCTCTGACCCCCACCCACCCCTCTTGGCCGTTCCACCCGAAACGAAGGGGTGGGGGGGTCTAGTCGATATCGAGGTACCGTTTCCCAAGACTCCCCGAAGGAGGCCAATATCCGCCCCCATCGTACTGACAGCGCGGCCCGCCGCTCCGGCACGACTAAATCACCCCACCCCGAGTTCCCGTGCAACCCGATCGGCGGTCAGTTCGAACTGAAACGCACCCGTCTCGTCCTCGTTCCATCCGGTGGTTCTATAGGTTGTCTAGCCGCTCCACGGCCCGTCGCTCCGCCCGAGCCACCCCCGGTTCCCGTCCAGCCCCGGAGCCAGTTGGACCGAAATATTTAATATCTATTCAGCCACGGGTTCATGTGGTTCAACTGGACGCACCCGTCTGGGCGGAAACGCCCAGAGAGTGGCCGAAACAGGCTCCTCACGTCCAATCTAGCAGTTCGCAGACGCCACTCCACCTGAAACGGTGGGGTAACCTTCCCGAGTATGACTGATTCAAACGACGACCCGGAGGCGGCTATCGACCCGGACGAGGATGTCGGCGACTCGACAGCGCTCGGTTCGACAGACGACCAATCGGTGTCGGACCTCGACGATGTCGTCCTCGACAATCTCGACGCGGGCACGGGCGAGACCTCCGACGAGGCCTCCCGGGGCCTCTTCGACGATCTGCTCGAGGGCGAACCTATCTTCGAGAACAAGGAGGTCCTGCGGCCCTCGTACACGCCCCACAAGCTCCCCCACCGCGAGGAGCAGATAAACAATATGGCGACTATCCTCGTCACCGCTCTGCGCGGGGACACGCCATCGAACATCCTCATCTACGGGAAGACGGGGACCGGAAAAACTGCGAGCGCGAAGTTCGTCAGCGAGGAACTGGAGACCACATCCCAGAAGTACGAGGTCCCGTGCGAGGTCGAGTACATCAACTGCGAGGTGACTGACACGCAGTACCGGGTGCTGGCCCAGCTCGCGAACAAGTTCATCAACAAGAACCGCGACGTCATCGACGAGCGCATCGACGACCTGGAGCAACTCCGCTCGCGCGCCCGCGAGGACACGAGCGAACTCGCCGACAGCGACTACGACTCCCTCGAATCCCTCGACGACGCTATCGACGACCTCGAAGCGGAGAAAGGGGAGTTCGAGGAGGTCCCCATGACCGGGTGGCCGACCGACCGCGTCTACAGCTCCTTTTTCGACGCTGTCGACTACCACGAGCGCGTCGTCGTCATCATGCTCGACGAGATAGACAAGCTCGTCGAGAAGTCGGGCGACGACACCCTCTATAACCTCTCGCGGATGAACTCCGAGCTGGAAAACTCCCGCGTGAGCATCATGGGCATCTCGAACGACCTGAAGTTCACAGACTTCCTGGACCCACGGGTCAAGTCCAGCCTCGGCGAGGAAGAAATCGTCTTCCCGCCTTACGACGCCAACCAGCTACGGGACATCCTCCAGGCCCGCGCCGACGTGGCGTTCAAGGGCGACGCGCTCACCGACGACGTCATCCCGCTGTGTGCGGCCTTTGCCGCACAGGAACACGGCGACGCCCGGCGCGCCCTGGACCTGCTCAGAACGGCCGGCGAACTCGCCGAGCGCGACCAGATAGACGACGTCGAGGAGGACCACGTCCGCCAGGCCCAGGAGAAAATCGAACTGGACCGCGTGGTCGAGGTGGTCCGGACGCTCCCGACCCAGTCGAAAATCGTCCTCTTTGCCATCATCCTGCTGGAGAAAAACGGCGTCCACAACATCAACACCGGCGAGGTGTTCAACATCTACAAGAACCTCTGTGCGGAGATCGACGCCGACGTCCTCACACAGCGCCGGGTAACCGACCTCATCTCCGAACTGGATATGCTCGGTATCGTCAACGCCGTCGTCGTCTCGAAGGGCCGCTACGGCCGGACCAAGGAGATATCCCTGTCGGTCCCGACCGAGGAGACCGAAGCCGTCCTTCTCAGCGACTCCCGACTGGGCGACATCGACGACGTACAGCCGTTTGTCCAGGCCCGCTTTGACAACTGACAGCCCGACTCACACACCGACCGCGCCGCTGCCCGATGGTCGGTGCGTCCCGATTCCCACCGGTCCCACTAGCCGGCCGTGACAGCAGCCGGCTGTGTACCCTGGTTCCAGCCGAGGCGAATCTCCCCCAGCAGCGGCACCCGGTACTCGGCGGTACCGATGACCCACTCCGGTTTCACCGGTTCGCTAATCGGGTTCGAACCGATCTGGTCGTAATTCCTGTTGGACCGCTCGTTGTCGCCTTTCGTGATGAACCCGTCGTGGGGAGCCGGACAGTTGGCCAGCTCCGAGCAGTTGTTGGCGCCACCGACAAACCCGGGATCGGCGCGGCTATACCAGTTTTCGCCGGCCTCGACGTAGAGCATCGCCCGGTGGATGATGGGTGTCCGTCTCTCGTTGCCATCGGGTTTGTAGACAATCACGTCACCGGGTTGCTCGAAGCGCATGTACTCGTCTCCGCTCTGTTTCGTCACGACGCCGTGGACCGCGTTCGGCCCTTCGAACCGCTCTTCCTCCATCACGAACACGAGGTCCCCCTTCTGGATGTGTGGGTCCATACTCGCGCTCTCGATAGCCACGAGCGGCGGCCAGACCCCGCTGACGGTAAAGAGCAGTAGGCCGACCAGAATAACGGCGCCGGCGCTCCCGATGATGTCCATCCCGTACTGGACGAACTGTGGCGGCTCGTCGTCGTTCGACGGCGGCCCGTCGTCACCGGACATTCGTACTACGACTATCCGGAGGCGCGCAATCAACGTTCCGTTGTGGCAATCGCTTCCGACACTGTCCGCTAGCCTTTTGCGGACCGACGCGTTGAGAGCTACTGTGCCGCTCTCGACTCCGGCCCGGATCGTCACCGAACTGGCCAGCCGCGGCTACAACGCTGAACCCGAAGCGGTCACGCGGCTGGCCGGCGCGCCGGAGTCGGGAGCCGCGCTCGAACGCGCACTGGAAACGATGCCCGACGACGCGCTGAAGCTCACCGCCGACCACGTCGATTCGGCCCTCGAACGGTCGGAATCGCGGGCTGAAGCCACGGCGTCGCCTCGTAGTGATACTGACAGCGAGAGCGCCGAAGACCCCTCTGTTTCAACTGGAACTGCGGAGCCGGAGTCGACAGACAGGGAAAACGTCGGTCCAGTTGAAACGAAGGGGTCTCGCGATGTGGATATCTCCCAGCGGGCCATCGAAGTCGCCAACGACATGACGGGTCACTCGACCGGGACCGGGGAGTACCAGGACTTCGTCAACGTGTTCCGGGACCGCTACGAGAAGCTCGCGGGCAAGCTCCGCGGCCGGGTGAACCACCGGCCGACCGACGCCATCGAGAACATGGGTGGGGGAAGCGAGGCCGCCCTCATCGGGATGGTCTCGGACATCCGCTCAACCGCCGGCGGCCACTGGCTGGTCGAACTGGAAGACACCAACGGCACCTTCCCGTGTCTCGTGATGAAAGACCGGCCCATCGCCGACCTCGTCCAACAGCTCCTCCTGGACGAGGTCATCGCCGTCGACGGGACCCTGGCCGACGACGCCGGTATCCTGTTTGTTGACTCGCTGCATTTCCCCGACGTCCCCCGGACTCATTCCCCCTCGACCGCCGACCGCCACGTCCAGGCCGCGCTCATTTCGGACGTCCACGTCGGCAGCCAGGAGTTCATGGCCGACGCCTGGCACCGCTTTACCGACTGGCTCCACACCCCCGAAGCCGAAC
>JBEQBH010000154.1:0-3815 GCA_041639955.1 Halobacteriales archaeon
GCGCTCCGCGGATGATAAAGGCAATCGCCCAGGACTACTCCTCGCTTGGCCCCCGGCGCTCTATCGCCGCCCTCATCCCGAGTTTCCTCATCGCTCAGACAGCGGTCTTCTTCGGACTGCCCGTCTCCTTCAACGAGATAATCGTCTCGGCCATCGTCGGCTCCGGCGCCGCGGCCGGCGACGGCGAGGTGAGTCGCGGGAAGATGGGCAAGACGGTGCTGGCGTGGCTCGGGTCGCTCGTGCTCGCCTTCTCGCTTTCCTACGGCGTCTTCTTCGCCGTCGACTCGCTCGTCTAGCTGTCGTCGCGACTCCGCTTTCGGCTGCTACACGGCCGAACTATTCGACCTGGGCTTCCTCGGCCTCGTCCTCGTCGGGCGTGAGCTTGACGATGCGGGCTTTCATGATGCGGGTGTTCTCGACTTGCTCGATGCGTATCTCGACGCCTTCGAAGGTAATTGTCTCGCCCTCCTCGACGAGCCGACCGGCACGGTTGAAGATGAAACCGGCGATGGTCTCGAACTCCTCGCCCTCGGGGAGCTCTAGGTCCAGCGCCTCGTTGACCTCCTCGATGTTGACCTCGCCTTTGACGGTGACGGTGTCGTCGCCGATGTACTCGATTGGCTCTTCCTCCTCGCCTTCGAGTATCTCGCCGACGATCTCCTCGGTGAGGTCTTCCATCGTCACCAGCCCCTCCGTGGTGCCGAACTCGTCGATGACGATGACCATGTGGAGCCGTTCGGCCCGCATCTCGGTCAACAGGTCGTCGACGTTCTTCGACTCGGGGACGTGTAGGGTCGGCTCGATGAGCTCTTCGAGGACCATGTCGTCGGCGAACTTCTCGCCGTAGTCCAGGTCCCGGACGAGGTCGCGGATGTGGACGACGCCGATGACGTTGTCCAGGCTGCCCTCGTAGACGGGCAGGCGGGCATGGCCGCTCTGGATAGCCGTCTCGAGCGCCTCCCGGACGGGGTCGTCCTTGGCGACGGCGGTCATGTCCAGGCGCGGAGTCATAACCTCCTTGGCGATGGTGTCGTTGAACCGCAGCGTCCGCTGGAGCATCTCCCGTTCCTCCTCGTCTAGGACGCCCTCCCGTTCGCCCGTCTCGATGATGTCCTGTATCTCCTCGCGGGTGACGTAGGAGGTCTCGATGGCCGACCGGCCCCCGGTTATCTTGTTGACGATGCGGGTCAGGTAGTCGAAAAAGAGGATGAGCGGGAGCAGGACCTTCTCGGAGGCTTTCAGCGGCTTGGCGATGCGAAGCGCCCACGACTCGGTGTTCTCGACGGCGTAGCTCTTGGGGGCGCTCTCGCCAAAGAGCAAGACGATGGCGGTGATGCCGAACGTCGCCGCGAGCACGGCCTGACCCCGCGAGAGATAAAAGCCAAGCAGCCCCGTCGCGATGGAGGACATCGCGATGTTGACGAGGTTGTTCCCGACCAGGATGGTCACGAGCAACCGGTGTGGGTCGGATTTCAGCTGCTGGAGGGTGCGTGACCCCGGCACACCGTCCTCGACCAGCGCCTCGGTCCGGTGGGCCGGAAGCGAGAACATCGCTATCTCCGAGGAGGAGAAAAACGCAGACAGGACGATAAGGAGGAGTATCGTGCCGATGCCGCCGACGAGGACGGCGCTCTCTGGGACGGTGACGCCGACGACGTCGAAGGTCTGTTGCATCGCCACCGGCAACTCGAACGGCGCGGGTAGGGCCATCAACGGTCGGAGTTGTCATCGCCGAGGATTAAGCCTTGCCATGGTAGCACCCCGAAGCGCTTACCAGCGTCTCCCCCGTACACGTGGCCGTATGACCGACATCACACTCTACCGCTTGCAGGCCTGTCCGTTCTGTGAGCGAGTCGTGCGCGTCCTCGACGACCTCGGCCTCTCTTACCGCTCGCGGTTCGTCGAGCCGATGCACTCCGAACGCGACGCGGTCAAGCGACTCACCGGCAAACGCACCGTCCCCGCCATCGTCGACGAGGAGACGGGCGTCACGATGAGCGAGAGCGCGAACATCGTCTCGTATCTGGAACGGACGTACGGACCGGCCGAAAGCGCCGAGGAGGGGGCCGCCTGATGGTCGACCTCGACTTCGACGTGGTGGAACTGGGGCCGGCCGACCACCCCGAGGAAGGCGAGCAGGCGCCCGACTTCACGCGGCCGCTGGTCAACGAGGAGTACTGGGAGGACACCTCGCTCTCAGCGGTCTGTGCCGACAGCGACGACCCCGTCGTCCTCCTCTTTCACGCCATGGACGGCGCGTTCCCGGCGACGTACCTCTGGAACGAGGTCCGTGACCGCGAGTGGCACGAAGACGCCACCGTCGTCGGCGTCTCCATCTCGACTCCCTACGCCCACAAGGACCTGCTCGACGAGCGCGGCGTCGCGGGGCGGGCCCGGCTGTTCTCCGACCCGAAAAACGGCGTCGCAGAGGGGTACGGCATCGACATGGACCTCGACGGGATGGAAGGCGTCACCGAGCCACGGCCCGCCGTTTTCGTCCTCGACTCGGACCGCACGGTCGAGTACGCGTGGGTGGCCGAGGAGTGGCCCGAGTTCCCCGACTACGACGCTGTCGAAGCACAGCTGTGACCGACGACGATACCGACGTGGCCGAGGCCGTCGACCCCGGCGCGTTCGACGCGGCCGCGGACATCGACGATGCGGCGGCGGCCATCCGCGACGGCGAGCTCGTGGTCTACCCGACGGAGACGGTGTACGGGCTGGCCGCCGACGCGACCGACCCCGACGCGGTCGAGCGGGTGTTCGAGGCGAAGGGCCGGTCGCGGGACGACCCCGTCTCGCTCGCGGTGCCGGACGTCGACAGCGCACTCGACTACGTCGACCCGACCGACCGCGAGGAACGGTTCATGCGTGCGTTTCTCCCCGGACCGGTCACCGTCGTCACCGAGGCCCGGCCGTCGGTGCCCGACGTGTTGACCGGCGGCGCTCCCCGCGTCGGCGTCCGCGTCCCCGACCACCTCGTGGCGCTGGCCCTGCTGGAAGCGGTCGCGCCGCTGACCGCGACCAGCGCGAACGTCTCCGGGAACCCGAGTGCTACCACCGTCGACGAGCTGGACGCCATCACCGAGATGGCGGCTGTCGTCCTCGACGGCGGCGAGACCGGCGGGACCGGTTCGACCGTCGTCGACGTCGACGCGGGCACGGTTCACCGCCGCGGAGCCGAGGCCGACGCCGTCGAGCGGTGGCTGGCCGAACACTAAAGCAGCGACCGCAGCGACCGCGTGGTGACGCCACACCGCTCGCGGTACTCGCAGGGGTCACATCTGTCGTCGCTGTCGGCTCTGGCCGGCGGCCCGTCGATGCTCTCGGCGACCCGCAGCGCTCGCCGGTACTGCCCGCTCCGCCTCGAAGTTATCTCGACCTCGCGGACGACGCCGTAGGCCGGGTACTCGGCGAGGGCCCGTTCGACCGCCCGCTCGCGTTCCCAGGACAGCGCCTTCGCGGCGGCGACCAGCCGCACGCTCTGGGGCTCCCAGACGCCCCGCTCGGGCGGCCGGCCGGCGAAGACCAGCGAGGGGACCGTTCCGCTGTCGGTTCCGACGAGCTTGTGGGCGACACCGCGGGCGTCCTTGCCCCCGAGGTAGACGTCGGTCTCGTCGGGGTCGGCCAGTGCGTCCCACTCGTCGAGCCGGTCCCGCGCCGCCCGTAACCGCTCTCGAACGGTGGTGGGGTCGGGCTCGATGGGCGCCGAAAGCAGCGCCGCGTCGTCGGTCAGCAGGCGCTCGTACTCACGGGCCAGCCGGCGTATCCGCTCGATTTCCGCCGGCACGTCGGGCGGGCCGTCCCGTCGACGG
>JBEQBH010000155.1:0-3809 GCA_041639955.1 Halobacteriales archaeon
AGAATCGCCACGAACGGCGTCCCGTAGCGGTGGTGTAGCTGTCCGACCGAGGGGAGCAACTGCCCTTCACGCCCCATCGAGAACGCCACGCGCGACGAGGCGATGACGACCGCGTTGAGCGCCGTCAGCGTCGAGAACACGGCCCCGAAGACGATGAGCGCGCCGCCGTTCTGGATAATCGGCAGTCCGGTCGGCATGAACGACGTCGCCGCCGTCGCGATGCCCGCTTCGCCGGCCTCGGCGAGCCCCTGTGCCCCGAGCGTCCCGACGGCGACGGTCACGACCGCCAGATACACCACGACGGTCACGGCGAGGCTGATGAAGATCGCTTTGGGGATGTTCTCACGCGGGTTCTGTACCTCCTCCGTGACGGTGGTGATGAGGTCGTACCCCTCGAAAGCGATGAAGGTGAGCCCCATCGCCGGCAGGACCGCGGCCGCCCCGCCGCCCTGGGGGAACAGCGGCTGAAACTCGGCCCCCGAGAACATCGGCGACGCGAGCCCGAACGCGACGAACACCACCAGGATAGACACCTTGACGATGGTGAAAATCGTCTCGACGCTGCCGCTGGCGGCCGTCGAGACGGCGTTGAGCCCAACCAGACCGAGTACCGCCACGAACGCTAGCACGAACGCGAGCGGGACCGCCGCATCGATGACCGGGAGCGCGACAGCGCCCACCTGGTCCGGCGGCGGGACGATCCCGTACACGTGCAGCAGTTCGAGGAAGTTCGGCGCAAAACCCAGCGCGTACAGCGCCCCGGCTATCATGTAGGCAAACCAGAGCATCCACCCCATGATGAACGAGGCGAAGTCGTCGAATATCTCACGGACGAAGGCGTATCCGCCGCCGCTCTTTGGAATCGAGGCGGCGAGTTCCGCGTACGAAAGCCCCGTAAACGCTGTCACAACGCCGTTCAGTGCGAAGACGAGCAGCGCGGCCGGGCCGGCGATTTCGGCGGCCAGCCCCGTCAGCACGAAGATACCAGCCCCGATCATCGCCCCCATTCCGATCATCGTCGCGTCGAGCAACCCGAGTTCGGCCTCCGGCGACCGGGTCCGGCTCTTGCTCATTGTGCCCTACCTGTGGTCGACATGCGATTCACCGTCCACCGTATATCCGCCGCTTGGCCCATTTCACTTCCGAAGTGTGTGCTCCTCTCCTAAGAACTGTCGAGATATTTCAGACGATGAATGCGAGAGTGCATCTGCCACACCGGAGCCCGTTCCCGGTGTGTCGGAACTGTCGTGAGCTTGAACAGAGAGGGGTTACAAGAACGAACAATGGCCCGAACAAAGCGATTCGTCATCGCCGGTGGCGGCCGCGTCGGGAAACAGACCGCCGAGAACCTCACCGACCAGGGTCACGATGTCCTGTTAATCGAATCCGACGAGGAGCGCGTCGAGGCGCTGTCCGACGCGTATCTCGGCCCCGTTATCCACGGCGATGCCACGCGCCCGTCCGTGCTGGAACAGGCCGACCTGGCCGACGCGGACGCTATCGCCGCACTCACCGACGAGCCGGGCACGAACCTCGCTATCTGCATGGAGGCCCAGCAGTACGCCCCGTCGATACGGACACTCGCGAGAGCGGAGATGGGACCCGACCAGGAGTACGAGGAGGTGGTCGACGCGACGCTGCTTCCCGAGTTCCTCGGTGGCGACCACGCGGCGGACATACTGACCCGCGGCGATATCCGGACGCTCGTCTACCCGACTGCCGACCTCGATATCATCGAGGTGAGCGTCTCGCCGTCGGCGCCCGTTGCGGGGCGTCGGCTCGACGAGATAGCCCTCCCATCCGGGAGCCTCCTGATATCGACAGCGGACCGGGCGGAACTGGCCGGGGCCGATACGGTGTTAGAGCCCGGCGAGCGGTACATCCTCGCGGTCGAATCCGGCGTCGTCGACGAGGTGTTGAACCTCCTGCGCGGGTGATACCGGGACCTAGAGGTAGCGGAACCACTCCTCGGGGTCGCCCGACTCCACCAGGTCGAAGAAGGCCGTCTGGATGTCGTCGGTGACCGGCCCCTTCGTCCCGGTGCCGATCTCGTTGTCGTCGACGCTCCGGATGGGCGTGACCTCTGCCGCGGTCCCGGTGAAAAACAGCTCGTCGGCGGTGTACAGTTCGCCCCGCGAGATGGTCGCGTCGTCGTGGACCACATAGCCCATGTCCTCGGCGAGTTCGATGGCCGTCTGGCGCGTGATGCCGTCGAGGATGGACTCGGCGAGCCCGGTGGTGTATATCTCGCCGTCCCGCACGAGGAAGATGTTCTCGCCCGGCCCCTCGGCGACGTTGCCCTCCTTGTTGAGGACGATGGCCTCCGCGTAGCCGTTGGCCTTGGCCTCCTGGGAGGCGAGCACGCTGTTGACGTACGTTCCGGTGGTCTTGGCGTTGGTCGGTATCTGGCTGGAGGCGTACTTGCGCCAGGAGGAGACGGCCACGTCGACGCCCTCCTCCAGGGCTTCGTCACCGAGATAGGCGCCCCAGGGCCAGACCGCGAGCGCGACCTGCACCGGCGACTCCTCCGGGTTCAGCCCCAGCGGGCCGTAGCCGTAGAAGGCGATGGGACGGATGTAACAGGAGTCGAGATCTTCGCGTCGAATGAGCTCCTCCGTGGCCTCGGTGAGTTCGGCCTTCGAGAACGGGATGTCGATGTCGTACACCTTGGCCGAGTCATAGAAGCGGTCCAGATGCTCTTCCCAGCGGAAGATAGCCGGCCCCTGCTCGGTCCCGTAGCAGCGGACCCCCTCGAAAACACCGGTGCCGTAGTGGAGCGCGTGGGTGAGGACGTGAATCTGTGCGTCTTCGAAGTCGACGAACTCCCCGTCGAGCCATATCTCCTCGACGCCCTCGAACATCTCCGGGCGGGCGCTCATGCTGTCAGCCCCCACGTCTCTGCGCGACGGTCACTCCCGGCGAACGGCTCGTCGTGTATCATATCTACCCCATTGAAGTCCTCCGTTAAGAGTGTTGACGGTCCGTGTCTCCCGTTCACAACCGTGTCGGTCAGCCGACACAGAAAAAAGTGACCGGGGTAGGTCGGCCGTTACCCGTCGACAGGGCTGACGGTCCCGGCGTTCCCGCCGTTGTCGGCCGGCGTCTCGTCTGCCGGCGTGTCATCTTCCGGCGTCTCGTCTGCCGGCGTGTCATCTTCCGGCGTCTCGTCTGCCGGCGTGTCATCCTCTGGCGTGTCGTTTGCTGGAGTATCGTTTGCCGGGGTATCGGTCGGCGTGTCGTTTGCCGGCGTATCGACCGGCGTGTCGTTTGCCGGCGTATCGACCGGCGTATCCACCGGCGTGTCGTTTGCTGGAGTATCGTTTGCCGGCGTATCGGCCGGCGTGTCGTTTGCCGGCGTATCGGCCGGCGTGTCGTTTGCCGGCGTATCGGTCATGTTCTCCTCAGTGTCGTTGACGACCGTGATGACGGCGTCGTCGGTCACTGCCTCACCGTCGGCGATGAAGGGACCGTCGTCAGCGCCGTCGCTGCTGACGAAGTCGTAGCTCTCGTCGCCGGTCGTCTCCTCGTGTGGCATCGCGATGAGCGTCTCGTTTTCGGTCAGTTCCGACTCGTTGAACTCGGCGCCCGGGACATCGAACAGCTCCACCTCGATGTCCTCGTAGTCGCCGGCTTCAAGATACTCCGAGACGCCGATGACGCTCCCGACAGCGTCACCGTCGAGCAGACTGTCGTTGTGGATGGCGACGTAGCCGTCGTCGGGGACGCTCACGTTGTCGATGGTGACGGTCGTCCCGTCGGACTCCTGGTCCTCGAAGTTCACAGTCGCGTTCTCGGTCGTCTCGTTGTCG
>JBEQBH010000156.1:0-3795 GCA_041639955.1 Halobacteriales archaeon
CTCGACGAAATCGAACCGGCGACGATGTTGCTCGTTGGCTTCCTTCTGTTCGTGTTTCCCGAACCGGCGACCTCCGCTCTCGGCGCCGGACTCCTCCTGCTCGGTAGCGCCTGGTGGTTCTACCAGTGGGGGCGGTAGTGACCCACGACCGCATCCACGCCCGGGAGCCGACCCACCACCTCGACCGCTGGTCGGTCGGGGTCGTCGAGTCGGTCGGGGAACGCGACGGCCACTGGGTGGTCGCGGTCGAGACGCCCGACGACGAGACGGTAGAGCTTGTCGTCACGCTCGCTATCCGCGACCTGTTTTGCTCCCGTCTGGACATCGACGAGGGGGAGTCACCCGTCGGCGAGCGGGTGTGGTACCGGAAACACGGCGGCTAGCTACTCCGGTTCCTCGACGGGCGCTTCCAGCTGCGCGATGTCGATAATCAGCGTGTTCGAGGTGTCGTCGATGGCCTCTATCGTGCCCGCCACGACCAGGCTCGACAGCGGTGTCGGCCCCGCGGCGACGGCCTGCCCGACGCTGAAGTCGGCGACGGACTGCTGGAGGTGTAACTCGGCACGGCAGCTCTCGGGGTGGTGGACGCTCTTGAAAGTTATCCGGTCGACGGTCACGTCGAGGCGTTCGTAGTCGTGGGCGACGGTGACGGCCGCCGAATCGGACAGCGGTTCGCGACCGAGCGCCTGGAAGGCCAACTCGGTCGGTTCGTAGCCGCCGGCCGGCCCGGAGACGCCCTCGACGACGCCGAGCTGTGCCAGCCGCTGCATCTGGTTCTGGATGGTGCCCAGGCTCCGGTCGACCGAATCCGCGATGTCCTGTGCCTTGACCGGCCCCTCACCCGGTCGATGTTGGTTGACCAGCGCAGTCAGTGTCTGTCGCTGACTCGTGGTCAGGTCGATCTGGACCATATCCCGGGTAGCGCCAGCGGACCCATATGTGTGTGGATAGCGTCCGCGCTTGCATCCGCTCACCCGAGGGCTGTCCTCGAAGCGCTGTCACCGTTTACCGACTCCCCGTTGGGACTCGACTGTGGGGTAGCGCCTGCTGGCGACGGGTCGCGCGCACGCGCGCGCGAAGCTTAACCGTCTACAGCCCCTACCTGTGAGTATGCGAAACCGCCTGCAGACGACCGACGGGACGGCTGACCGTGACGGGACCATCGACCACGAGACGGTGTCCGTCCCGGTGCTGGTCGTCGGCGCGGGCGCGGCGGGCGCCCGGGTCGCGATAGCTCTCGCGGACGCCGGCATCGAGCCGCTGGTCATCGGCAAACGGGACCACGGCGACGCGCACACGACGTGGGCGGCCGGCGGCGTCAACGCCGCGCTGGGTAGTCTCGACCCCGAGGACGACTGGACGGTCCACGCCGCCGACACGCTGGACGAGGGCCACTACATAAACGACCCCGAGGCCGTCGAGCTGACGGCACGACACATGCCCGACCGCATCCGCGAGCTGGCGGAGTGGGGAATGCCCTTCGACCGCACCGAGGACGGGAAGATAAACCAGCGGTACTTCGGCGCCCAGTCGTTCCGGCGGACCTGTTTCGTGGGCGACCGCACCGGCGAGGCGATGCTCGACACACTCGTCGCGAAAGCCCAAGAGATGGAGATACCCTACCGGGACAACGTGATGGTGACGCGCCTGCTGACCGATGGCGAGCGGGTCGCGGGGGCGCTTGGCTTCGACATGGAGAGCGGCGAGTTCGTCTGTTTCCGGAGCGACCACGTGGTGCTCGCGGCGGGAGGTTCCTCGGCGCTGTACGAACGCCACTCCTCCCGTGCCGACGAGAACAACGGCGACGGGCCTGCGCTGGCGCTCGGCGCGGGCGCGCAACTCATGGACGTCGAGTTCGTCCAGTTCCACCCGACCGGGATGGTCGGCGCCCGCTACGGCGACGAGTGGGACGGTCGGCTGGTCACCGAGGCCGTCCGGGGCGAGGGCGGACAGCTACGCAACGCCGACGGCGAGCGGTTCATGGAGCGGTACTCGCCCGACCAGATGGAACTGGACGCGAGGGACGTGGTCGCCCGCGCCATCGCACAGGAGATACGCGAGGGGCGGGGCACCGACAACGGCGGCGTCTACCTCGACATCTCCCACCGCGAGGACCAGTACATCCGCGACCGGCTCCCGAGCATGGTCGAGCGCTTTAGCTCGCTCGGCGTCGACATCACCGAGGCGCCCATGGAGGTCGCCCCGACCGCTCACTACACCATGGGTGGGGTCGATATCGACTTCTCGACCGGCGAAACCGGCGTTCCCGGGCTGTACGCCGTCGGCGAGACCGTGGCGGGCGTCCACGGGGCCAACCGCCTGGGCGGGAACTCCCTGGCCGAGACGGTCGCTATCGGAAAGCTCGTCGGCGACCATATCGCCGGGCAGGTCGACGCCGACGCGACGCCGGCGCTCACAGACGGCCAGCGGGCGCTCGCCCAGCGGGAGTTCCGTGCCCTCGCTGACCTCGAAGCTAGCGACGGCGACGTGACCGCCCGCGAACTGCTCACCGAACTGGGCGGTGTCCTCTGGGAGCACGCCGGTATCCTCCGGGACGAGGCCTCGCTGCGGGAGGGACTGGCCGAACTCGACGCCCTCCGGGCCCGCACCGCCGACCTCCGTATCGAGGGCGACCGCACGGGCCGGGACTTCGAGTTCGCCGTCGACCTCTCCTTTAGCCTCCCGATAGCCGAGGCGATGCTGCGGGGCGCGCTCGAACGGACGGAGTCCCGCGGCGCACATTACCGGACGGACTACCAGGAGACCGACGCCGACTGGCGGCACAACATAGTCGTCAGCGAGGGGCCGACCGGGCTGGAGCTTGCGACCCGGGGCGTGGCTGACCCGGGTCCCGAGGTTCAGGCGGCCGTCGACACCGGGTACGAACTGGACTATCACCATCTGGAGTGACGCTGCCAGCGACTATCACGGAACGATTAAACGTCCGAACCGACTCTCTTCGGTATGAACTACGAAGCCGCTCTCGACAGAGCATACGACGCGCTGCCGGACCAACCGCGGGAGGCCGGCGAGCGCCTCTCCATCCCGGAGCCCGAGGGACAGACGGACGGCGCCTTCACGCGCCTGACGAACCTCGAAGATATCGCCGACGCGCTCTCGCGTGAGCCACAGCACCTCCACAGCGCCATCCAGCGCGAGTTCGGGACCAACGGCCAGTTCGACGGCGGCGAGGCCCGCTACAACGGCTCGTTCGACATCGCCGACTTCCAGGCCGCCGTCGACGCCTACGTCGCCGAGTACGTCACCTGCTCGGAGTGTGGCCTGCCCGACACCATCCTCAAGACCGAGGACGGCGTCGACATGCTTCGCTGTCAGGCCTGTGGGGCCTTCCGACCCGTCTCGAAGGGGTCGAGCAACACGAGCCAGCAGAACACGCCAACGCTCGAAGAGGGCGAGACCTACGAGGTCAAGATTACCGGCACCGGCCGCGAGGGCGACGGCGTCGCCGAGAAGGGCAAGTACACCATCTTCGTTTCCGGCGCCCGCGAGGGCCAAGTGGTCAACGCCTACATCGAGTCAATCAGCGGGACGCTGGCTTTCGGCCGCGTCCAGTAGCCCGGTCGACCCTACACGTCTACTTCTTCGAGAAGCGCCGCCGAGTCGTTGCTGGGACTGTTGACGGCCGTCGAGACTGGGTAGGTCCGCATCGGGCCGTCGTAGGGGTCCAGGAGGTCGCCTGCGGCGTCGGTGTCGCCGGACAGCCACTGTGACTCCTCTTCGGGGTCGAGGATGACGGCCATCCGGTGGTGGAGTTCCCGGACGATGTCGTTTGGC
>JBEQBH010000157.1:0-3778 GCA_041639955.1 Halobacteriales archaeon
GAACTTCATCTCGGTGAAAGGCCCCGAGCTACTGAACAAGTTCGTCGGCGAGTCCGAGAAGGGCGTCCGCGAAGTGTTCGCCAAGGCCCGTGAGAACGCCCCGACGGTGGTGTTCTTCGACGAGATCGACTCCATCGCCGGCGAGCGCGGCGGCGGACAGACCGACTCCGGTGTCGGCGAACGCGTCGTCTCCCAGCTACTAACCGAACTCGACGGTATCGAGGAGATGGAGGACGTGGTCGTCGTCGCGACGACGAACCGACCCGACCTCATCGACAGCGCGCTACTGCGCCCCGGCCGGCTGGACCGCCACGTCCACGTCCCGGTGCCCGACGAGGAGGCCCGGCGTGCCATCTTCGCGGTCCACACCCGCGACAAACCGCTGGCCGACGGCGTCGACCTCAACAGCCTGGCCCGCCGGACCGACGGCTACGTCGGCGCCGATATCGAGGCCGTCTGCCGCGAGGCGTCCATGGCCGCGACCCGGGAGTTCATCAACAGCGTCGACCCTGAGGACATCGGCGACTCGGTCAGCAACGTCCGCGTGACGATGGACCACTTCGAACACGCGCTCTCCGAGGTCGGCCCCAGCGTCACCGAGGAGACCCGCGAGCGCTACGACGAGATCGAACAGCGGTTCGACACGGCCGAGCCTGACCTCGAAGACGACAAGGTCGGTCGGACGTTCCAGTAGAACCTTTTTATCGCTAAAAAGGCAGCCTCCGCGGGCGAGGCCGCCGCTCGGCCTCGCCCGTTCTGACAGTGAACCGCGGCGCTACGCGCCGCGGATGCTGCCCGCAGTTTCATTTCTCTCGCAGCACGCACAGCAGCAACCGCCCGACTACTTATTTAACGACAGCGTCCCCAGAGTACGACAATGTCCGGTTGGCTGAACACCGCTGGCGGTCACACCGACGAAGACCCCGAGGGAGAACACCACGAACACCGGAGCCGCTGGCCGCTCATCGCGGCCGTCGGCGCCGGACTGCTGTATCTCGGTGCCGGCTTCTTCTTCGTGGGGCTCGACCTCGTCCCGGTTTTCATCCCGGCCGGCCTCGCCGGCGTCGGTGCCGTAGGCTTGCTCGCCGGGCTGTTCGGCTGGGCGTTCGAGGCCTTCATCGCGCCCGGGGCTGGTCACGGCACCGGCGACGCCGACCTGTACACGACGACGATGGTGCTCTTCTTGGCCTCTGACGTGGCGACGTTCTCGGCCGGGTTCATCTACTACGCGTTCGTCCGTGCCGGCGCCTGGGAAACGACACACGGACTCCTGACTCCGCTCGTCTTCATCAACACCGCCCTGCTGGTCGCCAGCAGTTTCACCATCCACTACGCCCACCACGCCCTGAACGAGGGCGACCGACGGAAGTTCCTCGGCCTGTTGGGGGCGACGCTGACGCTTGGCGTCGTCTTCCTCGGCGGGCAGGTGTACGAGTACTACGAACTGCTCGTCGTCGAAGGGTTCTCGCTGACGAGCGGGGTCCTCGGGAGCGCGTTCTACGGCCTGACCGGCCTCCACGGGCTCCACGTCGCGCTGGGCGTCCTGCTCATCGCTATCGCGTTCGGTCGGTCACTGCGGGGCGAGTACGGGCCGGGTCACGACACCGCCATCGAGACGACATCGCTGTACTGGCACTTCGTGGACGTGGTGTGGGTGTTCCTCGTCGTCGTCCTCTACGTCGGTGCGTCCGTGTAGCCACGACGACGGCCAACACAGCCAGACTGCGGTCGTCCGGACGGCCTATCCGCGCTGGTCTACGTTCGCTCGCTCCTCCAGTTCTACGAGCTTTCGGTAGATTGGCGGGCTGAGAATACCGATGACGCCGAAGATGATAGCGAACACGCCAAGCGGGAACTGCAGTTCCGGCGCGACGAAGCAGGGGTTCTCCGCGACGACCGTCGCGTAGTGGCGCTCGCCCTCGTAGACGATGACAGAGCCGTTCCTGATGGCGTTCCCGTTGGGGAACTCCCCGGCGACGCGGGCCTCACCCTGGGGGTCTGAAAGCGCTTCGTCGAACGCCGCCTGTTCGGCCTCGGAGAGGTTCTCGTAGTGGAGCCGGGAGAGTTGCTGTGGCTCGGAGTCGTTGAACCGTTCCGCGGTCTCTTCGGCCCCTTCGACGGCTATCGTCGGCTGGTCACAGGTCGTGATGTCCTCCTGGATGAGCGCGTAGCCACCGGGGACCGCGGCGCCGATGCCGACGGCCACCACCAGGACGCCGACGAAGGGCGCGACGTACGTAAAGAGGAGCGACTCGTCGCTCATCTCAGGCCCCCGCGTCGGTCCGTCGGGACCGAAGGAACTGGAAGGTCACTGCCAGGCCGAGCCCGTAGGCCCAGTGGGCGACGAAGACGAACGTCAGGTAGCCCACGAAGGCGAGTCCCTGCTGGTCAGTGTAGAACGCGACCGAGAAGCCGGTCGCGACCAGCGTCGCGAACACCAGTCCGGTCTCGAACATCCGTCGCCCCGGCAGGAACTCCTGGAAGGAGAGAAAGAGGAGCGGCCAGATGATGGTCCCGCCGGCGAGGAACAGCACGGCGCCGATAAGCGGGGACTTCGAGAAGCCGACCAGCTCGGCTATCTCACCGAAGGAGCCGGGGTCGAGCACGCCGATGACGACGGCGGTCCCGATACCCCCGGTCATCAGGAACGTACCGATGAAGCCGGCGATGGCCGCCATCGAGGCGTTCCGGTAGACGTTCTGTGCGACGCTACCGACCCCGCCCAGCAGCCCCATCGGCTGTAGTTCCGGCGCGTACGACCGCCGCGTGGTCTCGGGCTGGGAGGGCTCCAGGTCGTACTTCTCGACCATCCGGTCCTCGAACCACTGCCACTCGCGGGTGAACTGGTTTGTCGCCTTGAGGTTCCACGGGTCGGTGGTCTGGACCACGTCGCCGCGCCAGTACGACACCAACATGTTGTAGAGCCACATCACGGCCGAGAGGCCGATGACGTAGGAACCGACAGTGGCTATCTGCTGGGCGAGCTGGTACTCGGGCGGGTAGATGGCTTGCCGGCGCGGCAGCCCTATGCCGCCGATGACCAGCAGAATCATGAACGTGACGAAGGCCCCGACGATGAGCAGTCCCGACTGGAACTTCGCCAGCCGCCTGTCGTACCACCGGCCCGTGAGTATCGGGTACCAGTAGTACGAGGAGGCGATCATCAGCATCGGGATGATGCCGACGACGATGAGGTGGAAGTGGCCGACGACGTAGTAGGTGCCGTGATAGAGGATGTCGATGGGGATGACCGCGAGGAAGACGCCGGTGACCCCGCCGATGATGAAGGTCCCGATACCGCCGGCACAGAGGATAAACGGCGCCGAGAGCTTGATGTTCCCGTCCCACATCGTCGTGAGCCAGTTGAACACCTTGATGGCGCTGGGAACGGCGATAGCGATGGAAAGGGCCATGAACGAGGCCTTGAGACGCGGGTCGACGCCGGAGGTGAACATGTGGTGGGCCCAGACGCCAAAGGACATCACGGCCAGTCCCAGCGTCGAGTAGACGATGAACTGGTAGCCAAACAGCTTCCGGCCGACGAACTTCGGGAGGATGAGGCTCATCAACCCCGTCGCGGGCAGGAAGAGGATATAGACCTCCGGGTGGCCCCAGAACCAGAACAGGTGTTGCCACAGTATCGGGCCACCGCCCTCCGTCGCGAAGAAGGTCGTCCCCAGGTTCCGGTCGAGCAGGAGCATCACCAGGGCGCTGCCAAGCAGCGGGAACGCAAACAGCGCGATGGCGCTTGTGACCATCATGTTCCACGAGAAGATGT
>JBEQBH010000158.1:0-3774 GCA_041639955.1 Halobacteriales archaeon
GGCGCCTCCGGGATGTCGAATGGGTTGCGGCCCACTTCGGCGAGGTTCGCGATCATGAACAGCACGAACGCGAAGGGGTTGACGAAGGCGTACCACGACGGAATCGGGCCCACGAGCGTCGCACTCTGGGCCGCGACAATCTCGCTCATCTGGAGCGAGCCGGCGAAGATAACGACGGAGGCCCCCGTCAGAATCAGCGGAATCTCGTAGGCCAGGTTCTGCGCGACGGCGCGCAGCCCGCCGAGGAACGAGTACTTGTTGTTCGAGGCGTAGCCGGCCATCACGAGGCCGATAGACGCCATCGAGGCCGTCGCGAACACGTAGGCGAGTCCGACCTCAGGGTCGGCCAGGTGGATGCCGTTCCCCATCGGGATGACCGCGAAACCAAGCAGCGCGGAGCTCGCGATGAGCAGCGGTGCGAGGTCCCAGGCCGGGCGGTCGACGCCCTCGGGGACGATGAGCTCTTTCGAGAGCAGACGCACCGCGTCAGCGACGATGATGAGCAGGCCGAACGGGCCGATTCGATCGACCGCGATGCGGTCGGTGAAGGCGGCCGTTATCTTCCGCTTGGCCCACGGGCCCGCAAGCGCCGTGTTCGTCATCATCAGCGTACCGATGAGCGCCGCGCCGATGAGGCTCATCAGAATCATCACCGGGACGCTGTTGGGGTCGAGACCGGCCAGGCCCGCCAGCGTCTCCGGGAGCGGGGCCGACTGCATCAGCGGTCCACCTCCCCGAGCACGATGTCGAGGCTGCCAAGCGAGGCGACCATGTCAGGGATGTACTCGCCCTGGGACATCTCGGGCAGCGTCTGCAGGTTCGAGAAACACGGACTGCGAATCTTGAACCGTGCGGGTTTGTCCGTCCCGTCGGAACGGATGTAGATGCCGAGTTCGCCTTTGGCGGCCTCGACCGCGCGGTAGATTTCCTTGTCCGGGTCCGGACGCAGCGTCCGGGGGACGTTGGCCTGAATCTCGCGGTCGTCTTCGGGCCACTGTTCGAGCAGGTCGACACACTGCTCGATGATGCGGGCCGACTCCTCGACCTCACGCATCCGGACGAGGACGCGGCTGAAGTTGTCACCGCCCTCCTCGGTGACGACGTTCCAGTCGAGCTCGTCGTAGTAACCGTACGGGTCGTCCCGACGGAGGTCGTAGTCGACGCCCGAGCCGCGGGCGACGGGGCCGGTGGCGCCGTAGGACTTGACCATCTCGGGCGAGAGGACGCCCGTGTCCACACAGCGCATCTGGAATATCTCGTTGCCGGTGATGAGGTCGTGATACTCCTCTAGCTTGTGTGGCAGGTCGTCGAGGAAGTCGCGGGTCTTCTCGAAGAACTCCTCGCGGGGCTCGGGCAGGTCCCAGGCCACGCCGCCCAGACGCATGTAGTTGAACATCAGGCGCTGGCCGGTGAGGTCTTCGAGGATGTTCTGGACGACCTCGCGGTCGCGGAACGCGTACTGGAAGATGGCGGTGAAGTCACCGAAGACGTCGAGCGCGAAGGTCCCCAGCGCGAGCATGTGCGCGGCGATGCGACACAGCTCGGCGGACATCGTTCGGATGACCTGTGCGTACTCGGGGACTTCGATATCGGCGAGGTCCTCGGCGGCGCGCGCGTACGCCCACTCGTTTAGAATCCCCGCGGAGACGTAGTCCCAGCGGTCGGGGTAGGGCATAATCTGGTGCCGGTAGGTCCCCTGCTGGCACATCTGTTCCTCACAGCGGTGCAGGTAGCCGATGTCGGGCTCGATATCGGCTATCTGCTCGCCGTCAAGCACCGTCTTCACGTGGAGGACCCCGTGGGTGGCCGGGTGGTGTGGGCCGATGTTGACGAACATCGTATCGGGGTCGTCCTCGCTTCGCTGGTCCTCCTGGAGCGGGTTCGCGTTCTCCCGCAGCGTGACTATCTGGGGCTGGCTCTGGTCGTAATCCTGGGAGAGCGGGTGGCCCTGCCAGGTCTCGGGCAGGAGGATGCGACGCAGGTCCGGGTGGTCGTCATAATCGATGCCGACCAGGTCGTAGGCCTCGCGCTCGTGCCAGGAGGCCGTGTCGTAGACGCGGGCGCCGGACTGGTTGTGCGGGTCGTCCTTCGGCGAGGGGACGACGACGGACAGCTCCTGTGTCGGGTCGTCGTACTTCCGGAGGTGGTAGATAGACTCGTACCGGTCGTCGTACTCCTGAGCCGTGACACAGGAGAGGTGGTCGAAGCCGGCCTCGGTCTTCAGCGTCGAGAGCACGTCCTGAACCTCATCCGGTCGGATGACGAACCCCTCGGCGTTGACGTGGGTTTCACGGTCTAACACGTGACCGCCCAGCAGGTCAGCCAGCGCGTCGTAGTCGAGGCCGTCCTCGGTGACGCCTATCTCGGTCGGTGTGGAGGGTTTCTCTAGACTCATGGCGAATTGTCCCAGTTGTACCGCATCACGAGGTCATCCTCGTCGATTTCGTCGGCGAGGTGCTGGACGAGTTCGTCCTGGTCCAGGTCGCCGAACTGTTCGAGCTCGTAGGGCTTGACCGTCACCGGCGAGGACTCGCCGTTGGCGATTCGCTCCTGGAGCTTGGCGACGCCGTAGACCAGCGCCTCGGGTCGGGGCGGGCAGCCGGGAACGTGGATGTCGACCGGGATGATCTCCTCGGCGCCCTTGACGACGTTGTACCCTTCCTGGAACGGGCCACCCGAGATGGTACACGACCCCATCGAGACGACGAACTTCGGCTCGGGCATCTGGTCGTACACCCGCTTCATCCGCGGGGCGAACTTCGAGACGATGGTCCCCGGGACGATGATGACGTCGGCCTGTCGCGGCGACGCCCGCGGGATACCGGCCCCGAAGCGGTCCAGGTCGTGTTTGATGGCGTAAGTGGCGATCATCTCGATGCTACAGCAGGCGATACCGAACTGTAGCATGAACATCGAGGAGCCCCGGACCCAGTTCATGAACTTGTCGAACTTCGTGAGGATGAACGGCGTCGAGCCGAACGCCTCACGCAGCGTCGAGTTGAACCGGTCGTCCGCACCCTCGCCCATACGGGCCTCCTGGGTCGATACGTCCTTCACTGCCGGTGGTGTCTGGTCACTACTCATACGTGTCTGCCCCCTTCGTGGCACGCGGACTGCGCACCCACTTGACCGCGCCGTTGCGCCATGCCCAGCCGAGCCCGACGGCCAGCACGCCGATGAACGCAACCATCGGCAGGAGTATCTTCGGCATCCCGACCGCGTCGACGGCGTCGCGGTAGATGACCGTCCACGGGAAGATGAGGACGGTCTCGATGTCGAAGACGACGAACAGCAGCGCGACCATGTAGTACTGGATATTGAACTTGATCTTCTGGCTGCTGCCAGTCGGGACCTCACCGGACTCGTAGGTGGCGGTTTTGCCTTGCTCGGGAACGCTCGGTCGCAGCAGGCTCGATACGACCATCATCGTGATGGGTATCGCGAGCGCGACGACGGCGAGCGCACCGATGGCAATCCATGGATTACTCATTCCGGAATCTCCTATCGTGCGACGGTTAGGAGTACTCGCATATAAGGGTTGATAACCACCACGGCGCCGGAATTCGGGCGTCTCGGGCGGATTCCATCAGCGCTGCGACAGCCCGATAGAAGGGCCGCAGTGGTGAGGCAGTACCGTTATTCGCCTTCGTCGTCCCAGTACTTGTCTTTGAACCCGGGCGTCCCGAGTTCGTGGAGGTCCCTGGAAACCTCGCCGACACCCTCCTGAAGCCCCTCGTGGTACGCCACCAGTCGCTCGCGCAGTTCGTCGTGTTC
>JBEQBH010000159.1:0-3764 GCA_041639955.1 Halobacteriales archaeon
GCAGCCGCCGGTCGGCGCGCTCGCTCTCACAGACGAACGCCGTCGCGCTCGCGCCCAGCTCCCCCGCAACGGCCGCCATCTGGTCGTCGCTCAGTCCGTCGGCATCCAGCACGACCCCCGCCGGGGTACCCGTCATCGGCTCCGCAGCGAACCCGTCGACGAGCAACACGTCCCGTGTGTCCATGGCTCCCTGTTGTGGCACCCAGCGGATAACAGTTGCTGGAGCGACGGGTCGCGACGCCACGTCGTGAAACGGTTAAGCCCTCGGGCCCGCCTGTCCAGATATGGGCGAGTTACCGTCGGAGTTCTCGTGTACCGTCACGAACTGGGAGTACATCTACGACCTCTGTCGCGACGTGGCCGACGAGGTGAAAGCGGCCGAGTTCGAACCCGACGTGGTCGTCGCGCTGGCTCGGGGCGGCTGGTTCGCCGGCCGGTGTCTCTGTGATTTCCTGGGCCTCGACGACCTCGCGAGCCTGAAGATAGAACACTACGTCGGCACCGCACAGCAGAGCGACGAGCCCGAGGTCCGCTACCCGCTTGCCGACGGCGCGGTCGAGGGCAAGGACGTGCTGGTCGTCGACGACATCGCCGACACGGGCCAGTCGCTCCAGACCGCCGCCGACTGCGTCGCCGACCAGAACCCCGCGAGCGTACGGACGGCGACGCTGCAGCTGCTCGACACCAGCGACCACGAGCCGGCGTTCGTCGGCGAACGACTGGAGGAGTGGACGTGGGTGGTCTACCCGTGGAACTTCCTCGAGGACATGACGGAACTCGTCGCCGGCGTCATGGACGAGAGCAGTCAGGATACCCACACCACAGCCGAAATCCGGTCGCTCCTGCGGTCCCACCACGACCTGGACCCCACGGCGCTGGAGATAGCACAGCCCGACCGGCTCGGGGAGGTCATGGACGAGATGGTCCGACGGGACCAGGCGGTGTCGACCGACGGCGGGTGGCAGCTCGTCGACTGAGACGGGCGGTTTCGACCGGCACCCTCAGTCCCGGTCGTCCGAGACACCGGGCCGTTCGCCGTGGAGGTCGAACCACTCCCGCAGCGGGCCGCGAACCCCGTCGACGGTGACGGTGACGTCCCCGTTGAACCGCCACCTCGCCCGTGGGGAGTCCTCCCCGAAGTAGATGGGGATGTCGACTTCGAGGTCCTCGACGGCGACGTCGAGGGAGTCCGCGCGGTCGACCGTCTCGTCTAGCAGCCGTTCGACGGCGGCCTGTAGTTCCTCGACGTCCGGCTCCGGCATCCCCGTGCTCTGGCTCATACGGTCGGATACTGGCTCCACCTATCTCTTTGTTTCCCCGACCCGCGGAGTCTTCACGCCCGAGACCGTCGGACCGGGTATGGAGACACACGCGGGCCGGTTCCGGGTGTACCGCGTCGTCGAGTCGGTCCCACACATCAACCTCTTCGACACCGAGGAAACGCGCCTCTACACCGCGTACCAGTCCGGTTACGGCGACCGGCAGGGAGACATCGACGCGCTCCGGACGGGCGACCTCGTCGAAGCGACGCTGGGCGGCGACCCCGACGACCCCGACGAGGCGTGGTCCATCCAGTCACTCGAGCGCGTCGGCGGTGTTCGCATGGCCTTTGCCGTCGACGCCGACCCGCCGGCCGTCGCCGAGACACTGTGGACCGAGGGCCAGGAGCGACCGTCGACGACCGCCCTGGAGGCAGACGGCGCCCCGGTCGCCGAGGTCGCCGTCCAGCCCCGAGCACCGCTGCCGGGCGGCGCGTTCGTCCCCAGCGTACTCACCGGGCTGGTCCCCATGGAGGACCGGCTGACGGAACTCCGGTCGGTCGCCGAGCCGGTGACCGACGCGCTGTTTGTCGACCCGGACCCGCCCGACACCGACAGCTACTCGCGTCCTTTCGGTACCGTCGTCTTCTTCAGCGCGGCCGGACAGGAACTGCGTGACGAGTTCTACGCGGCCTACGACGTCGACCCGGCGGGAGACAGCCGGCCGGAGTACGACCCGTACGGGCTCTAGTCGACCGCTAGAGGGAGATGAAGATGGGCACCGGGACGAAACAGAGCGCGCCCAGGGCGAGCGTCAGGACCCCCAGCGCCCGCCGGCCGGGCCCCAGCGGCGTCTCGACGAGCGGTGTGGCCGTGCCCGCGCGCGAGAATACCAGTGCGATGATGCCCCAAAAGCCCCACAGCGGGGCGCCCCGGCCGCCTTCGAAGGCGACGAGGTAGCCCGCCAGCGCGAACAGGAGGGGCGGCACGACGAGCTGGACCGCGTCCATGCGCTCGCCGAGCAGCGAGCGGCTGATGTGGGCGCCGTCCAGCTGTCCGACCGGGATGAGGTTGAGGAAGGTGACGAAGGCCCCGACCCAGCCGCCGATGACCACGGGGTTTGGCAACAGGTTCGGGTCGCTGTAGGCCAGGGGCTCGCCAAGCAGGGCGGCAATGGCCTGTATCAGCGGCGGATAGCCGAGTTCGATTCTGGTGATGAGGCCGCCGGTGACGTAGATGGGGTCGAGGGTCACCCCGACGGCCGTGACGACGACGGTCGCGACCAGCCCCGCGAGCGGGCCGGCGACGCCGATGTCGAACAGCGCCCGCCGGTCGGGGATGTTGTCCTGCATCCGGATGACCGCCCCCAGCGTGCCGATGACGTTGAACGGCAGCGGGATGAAATAGGGCAGGCTGGCCTGGACCTCGTGGTACCGCGAGAGCGCGTAGTGGCCGAACTCGTGGACCGCGAGGATACCCATGACAGCGGCCGCAAAGGGCCACGCCCGCCAGAGCACGGCGGGCTCCTCGACGGCCGAGAGCCCGTACCACCGCGTCCCCGCGTACAGCGTCGACAGCAGCGTCGCCACCGCGAGGGCGACGTTGCGCCACGGGACGCCGTCGACGCCCAGCGACCGCTCGGTCGCCACCAGCACGTGCCCGTCGGGCTCGCTTTGCAGGCGCACGCGGTAGCCGTGCTGTCGGAACGTGGGACCGACCTGCCGGATGACCTGCGCGGCGTCGGTCACCGGGTCGCCGTAGTACCGGATATCCCCCTCCCCGAGGTCGATGTCGCGGACGCTGAAGACGTCGGCGAGGCGCTCGGGACCCGGCGGCGACTGCGTCGGCTCCTGACCCATCACCGACATGTACGGCCGCGAACGTTTTGAACCTGTTTGCGGTCCGTGCGACTAGTCCGCGACGGCTTCCCCGGAGCCGGTGGCGGCACTGGGGTCCTGAATCCAGAGGTCACCAAAGAGGTCGTCCTGCTGGAGGACGACCCGGCCCCGGTGGGCCAGGAAGAGCAGTCCGAGGAACGTCTCGACCCGCGAACCGCCGGCGCTCGCGATTTCGCGGTAGAGCACCTCCTCGCGGCCCTGGTCGTACTGCTCGCGCACCGCGGCGTAGACGTCCTCGATGATGTCGTCTATCTGCTCGCCGTGGGCGGTGCCGGTCACGTCCTCGGCGGAGGGCTCCTCGTCCAGCCGCATGTCGTCGGCGCCCCGGTAGTCGAGTTCCTGGGTGCCCCGTTGGAACCCCACCGGCGAGCCGCTGGTGTCGTACTCGCGGGACTCCTTCCACCAGTTGTCCCGTTCGGCCTCCCGCAGGTCCCGGACGAGTTCGTCCAGCGTCTGTGGCATCCCGCGGGCCCGACGCCGTTCGAGCCGGCGGTCCATCTCCGACTCCAGGGCCGCGAACGGGTCGGGCTCCTCGATGGGGTCGTCGCCGGACATCGCCCGCTCCCAGGGCTCTACGGTCTCCTCCTCTGGCTCGTCGGCCCCGATC
>JBEQBH010000160.1:0-3762 GCA_041639955.1 Halobacteriales archaeon
TTCAGCAGTAGCTCGCTCATCTGCTCGGTCGCCTGACGCTTTTCCTCCTCCTCGCCGTACTTCTCACGGAGCTTCTCGCGTTCGGCTTCCTTGTCGAAGTCGCTCATGTACGTGGACAGACGGGCGATCGGATTAGGGCTTGCGGGCCGGCGACCGGCGGCTGGGCCAGTCGCCGGTCGCGGTCGGACACACGGATAGAAGTGATACGCAACGGGCACGGAAATCACAGCGGAAAAAAGAAGCGTTTACCTCCCCCCGGCCACGATTTCGATTCGGTATGACAAAGGTAAGCATTGTCGGTGCGGCCGGGACCGTCGGTGCAGCTGCGGGCTACAGTATCGCGCTGCGGGACATCGCCGACGAACTCGTCTTCGTCGACATCCCCGATAAGGAGGAAGACACCATCGGACAGGCCGCGGACGCGAACCACGGCATCGCCTACGACTCGAACACCACGGTCCGCCAGGGCGACTACGCCGACACCGCCGGCTCCGACGTGGTCGTCATCACGGCCGGTATCCCGCGCCAGCCCGGCCAGACCCGCATCGACCTCGCGGGCGACAACGCGCCCATCATGGAAGACATCCAGTCGTCGCTTGACGAACACAACGACGACTACGTCTCGCTGACGACGTCGAACCCCGTCGACCTGCTCAATCGTCACCTCTACGAGGCCGGTGACCGACCCCGCGAGCAGGTCATCGGCTTTGGCGGCCGCCTGGACTCGGCTCGCTTCCGCTACGTGCTGTCCGAGCGCTTCGACGCGCCGACGACCAACGTCGAAGCGACGATTCTGGGAGAGCACGGCGACGCACAGGTGCCGGTGTTCTCGAAGGTCCGCGTCGACGGCCGGGACCCCGACTTTTCGGCCGACGAGCGCGAGGAAATCCTGGGCGACCTCCAGGAGTCAGCGATGGACGTCATAGAGCGCAAGGGCGCGACCCAGTGGGGCCCGGCACGGGGCGTCGCCCACATGGTCGAGGCCATCCTCCGGGACACCGGCGCGGTGTTCCCGGCGTCGGTCAAGCTACAGGGCGAGTTCGGCCACGAGGACACCGCCTTCGGCGTCCCGGTCCGACTGGGCAGCGACGGGGTCGAGGAAGTAATCGAGTGGGAACTGGACGACTACGAACAAGAGCTGATGGCCGAGGCCGCCGAGAAGCTCGAAGAGCAGTACGAGAAAATCTCGTAGGGCGGTCGACAGCTACTCCCGGATGGTCTCGGGCACCTGAATGGAGTAGTGACCGTCCTCCTGCAGGGCGACAATGTACTCCTCGCGGTCGTACAGCTCCATCAGGTTCAGCTCGTACTGGCCGGGCGCGACGACCTTGACGGACTCGAACTGGGCATTGAGCTCCTCGCGAAGCTCGCTGAGGTCCGGGCGGTCCTGTCGGTCGTCGGTCGGCGGTTCGACCGACGCCGCCGAGTCGGCGCCCGCCGGCTCGAACTCCCGGTCGCCGTCGCCCGAGTGGTCTGGCAGTTCGTCCAGGGAGACGACTTCCCCGCGAGCGCTCGCCTGCGCGGAGTTTTCCGCTCCGGCCGGGCTGGCGTCTATCTGACTGTCCCCGGCAGGCCCCGGGTCGGACCCGCTGTCGGCACCCGCAGTCGGTTCGCCGTCCGAACCGCCGACGATGTCCCGAACCGTCGCCGCCGTCTTTCCGACGGTCTTGGCGACGCTGTTTCCGCCCGGCGGTTCGGGCGGCTCCGGCGGCTCCTCCGTGGGGGGTGAGCCGTCGCTCCCCTCCGGCCGGAACTGGAACTTGTTGCCGCCGCAGTTCGGACAGCCCGACAGCATCTCCTGTGAGCCGTCCTCGAACCCGCGGCCGCAGTTCGTACACTGGTGTGGCATTATTTCCGGGAGACCAGCGCGCTGATGAGGTTCTTGTCCTTGTGGAGGGTCTCTATCTGGTTGGCCGGACCGATGACGGTGAGCTTCTTGGTCGACTCGTTGCCCATGATTCGGTCCAGCAGGCTCGCGTCGGCGGCCTCGGACTTGGGATATGTCTCGATTTCGATGCCGTTGAACTCGTCGGGGCTAATCTCGGTCATGGTGACCTCGATGAGACGGGACTCCTCGTCGGGCGAGAGCCCCTCTTCGAGGATGACGATGTTGCCATCGCGCACGCCGTCGAGGATGAGGCGAATCTTCTCCATGGAGGTGAGCCCATCCATGCGCTCCCCGCTGATGAGGTCGATCTGGACGCCGTCGCTTGGGTCTTTCACTTCTGCCATTGTATCACCCGAAGTACTCCGCTATCTTGTCGTAGACCTCGTCCATGTTGTCCCCTTCCAGGGCCGACAGCGGGATTGTCTCGTGCTGTGGGTAGGCGTTACGGATACGCTGGACCGACGAGTCCTCGAGGTCGATCTTGTTCGCGAGAATCAGGACCGGGAGGTCCTGGCTCTCGATGATACCGATGAGCATCGTGTTGACCTGCGTGAAGGGGTCCGTCGAGGAGTCGAGCACGTAGATGACGCCGTCGACGTCCTCGCGGAGCCAGTGCATCGCCTCGGCGACGCCTTCGGTGGCCTCGCGGGAGCGACGCACCGCGTCGTCTTTCTCCATGTCGTGTTCGAGGAACTCGGTGTAGTCGACTTTCGTCGTCACGCCGGGCGTGTCGACGATGTCGATGGTCACGGTCTTCCCGTCCCGCTCGATTTCGACGTTCTCCTTCCGGCGGGCCCGCCGCGTCTCGTGGGGCACGTGACTCTCCGGGCCGACGGCGTCGCCGGTCCAGTCGCGCGCGATGCGGTTCGCGAGGGTCGTCTTTCCCGCGTTGGGCGGTCCGTAGATGCCGATACGCTTCGGGTCTTCCTCCGAGAACAGCGTCGATGCCGCCCTCGAAATCGAATCTTTGAGATTTGTGAGCAGTCCCATCCTATCCTCCCGCCGCCCGGGCGTGCCGGTATAGCGGCTTCTACCTCCAAGAGATGCGGGAATTCACTTAAGACTACGTCAGACAAATAAAATTCATATGACATGAGTGTCGAGCCGAGTCGGAAGTGCGTTTGAGTTAGCCGTTCCAAGCGAAACAGAGGGTGAACTGGTGAGTGAGTGCTAATGACACTACAGGGAACGGGGAAACGAACACGTAGGCTTCACCGGGGTGAACCCGCCGCCAGGGACGGTCCGAGACAGTGCGACGGCTGCGAGGGCGGCTCCGTCGACGACGCTGTGGTCGGGACCGAAGCCGGAACGGGCCCTCGAGGACAGGGTTCTCGACGACTTGGATTCGAGCAGTACCCAGGCACCCACAGCGGAGACACACCAGTCCAAACTGCAAGCCCACGACGAGTGAGGGAAATGGAGGGGTGGGAGGCATACCGAAGCTGGACGCCTGCCGTGCGCCGACAGGACAGCGAACCGGACAGGAAACCGTCCCCGACGACACGAGTGAACGGGTACCAGCCGTTGACAGGCCGACAGGAAGTCGAGGCTGTCGGGAGAGGGGGTAGCCCCCCACCCCATCGTTTCAGGTGGAACGGGGAACAGGCCCGGGGCCACCCCCGGCGCGACGGGCGTTCGAGGGGTGAACAGACAGAAGTGGACGCGAGCCAAACTAGGGATTTCACGGCTGATAGTGTCTCTATAGACAGTACAGCCTAGAAAAAGCTAGTAGTGCTTTCTTTTCTTTCTAGTGCGGATTTGGTTGTATGCTATTGGATATAAACCTTTCCTATACTAGACGGCAACTCCAGTTCGCTCTGACCCCCACCCACCCCTCTTGGCCGTTCCACCCGAAACGAAGGGGTGGGGGGGTC
>JBEQBH010000161.1:0-3731 GCA_041639955.1 Halobacteriales archaeon
TCGCCCGCGCGGTCACGGAGTATCTCCACGGCGAGGTGGGCGCCTACACCCTCTTTGCCACCCACCACCACGACCTGACGGCGGCGGCCGACGAACTGGCCGGCGTGGCCAACCGCCACTTCGAGACCAGTCGGGAAGACGGGTCGGTCGTCTTCGACCACGAACTGGCCGACGGGCCGGCCGCAGCCTCCTACGGCGTCGAGGTGGCGTCGATGGCCGGGGTGCCCGAACCCGTCGTCGAGGACGCCCGCGAGCGCCTGGCGGCGGACGACGAGGTCCCGTCGGCCGACAACCCCGGTCAGCGTGGGGACGGTACTGCCGGACCCGGCACCCCTGCTGGCGGAGCGTTACGGGACAAACGGACCGTCGCCGACGACATCGAGGCACGACTGCGGGACATCGACGTGGCGACGATGACACCGCTCGAGGCGCTCAACACCCTAGCCACGCTCGCTGACAGCGCCGAGCGCGGACTGACTAACGAGTAAGGGACGACGATTTTTAGGCTAAAACAAAAATGATAATCGCATGAATTGTAGTAGCGAGAGAACAGACGGGTCCCCGCTCGTCCGACGGCCAGCGGACGACGCTCCGGTCACACTCGCCATCGTTCGGGCCGTCGCAGCCGTCAAGAACGAAGACCCCCAGTCTCTGAAGCCGCTTGGCGACGTGATCGACCCCGAAGCCCTCGAGACGGTACTCGGCGCGCCGGACAGCGTGGCACACGTGACTTTTACCTACGCCGACCGCCGGGTCGTGGTGACCGACGACGCGGTCGAAGTGTACTAGGTGGGTTCGAGCGAGACGAACTCCAGGCCGCGCTTTGCGAGCAGCTGGCGCGCCCGGTCGGTCACCGACGGGGCGACCAGGATACCCCGGACCTCGGTCCCCGCGTGGAGGTCCCGCTCCAGGGCGTCGACGTACCGGCCGAGCTGTCCGACGGCGTCCGGCCCGACGCGGCGGCGTTTCAGCTCGACGACGACGGTCCGGCCGGTGGCGTCCTCGCCGTAGATGTCGACAGCGCCGGCGGGCGTCTCCCGCTCGGTCGCCAACGGCGTGAAACCGGCCTCGACGAGGGCCGGGTCCTCGAGAATGCGCTCCTTGAGGTCGGCTTCGGTCCCGGTGACGGCCAGCTCCTCGGGGTCGCTGACGTCGAAGGCGGCGGCGTGGGCCACCGTCTCGAAGGAGACATCGAGGGTCTCCTCGGGGTTCGACCGCTCGGAGTGGAGTTCGAGGGTGCCGTCGGTGACGGCGACGGAGTGCTCACAGCCGGGCGGCTGCCAGTTGACCGGCTGCTGGCCCTCGTCGGTGTGGACCAGCGCCGCACCGTCCGGTTTCAGCGTCACGTGGCGGTCGCCCGGCCCGAGCGAGCTCGCTGCGCGGCCGTCGTACTCGACGGTACACCGGCCAAAGAGGGTCGTCATCGCGCCCCGGTCGATGGCGCGGGCGACCAGGTCTCGGGCTGTGTCGGCCTTCGGGTACGAGAGCGTCTCGACGGCGCTGTCCGCGGTCACGGCTGTCGGTTAGCCGTCGTCGCGTAAAAAGGACGCGTCGCCGGGACCATAGAGAGCGTCGGCCCGGCGCGCCAGCCCGAGCAGGAGCGCCGCCCGCGCGGCGTCAGGGGCAACGCCGTGCGCCACGGCGTCGACGGCACGGCTCTTCGCCTCGGTCCAGCGGTCGCGCAACCCGCCGGGGTCGTCCGTCAGAGCCAGGGCGATGTCGTCGTGGTCGGACAGCGTCGGGTCGAGCCAGCAGACGCAGTACCAGCGGGGGGTCCCCTCAGCGACGACCAGCCGGTCGTAGCCGGCGTCGAGTTCGTCGAGGACAGCCGCCGCCGGCAAGCCGCTGCCGAGCGGGGTGGACTGGGCGAGCGGGTCGACCGTCACGCCCCAGTGGGCGTGCCGACAGTCGTATCGGCCGTCCGGCCGCGGGACGGCCACGAGCGTGCGCTGGCCCATGGCCGGCGATGGCCCCGGCACCGTACTTGAACGCTCGCCGTCGAGAGGGTGCCCGACCATGTCAACTATGCACAACCCTCAAGTATCGCGTCATCTTACCATCACGTATGCTCGGGAGTGAATGGCTGTACGGTGCCATCGCCCTGCTGGTCGGCGTGCACATCCTGACCATGCTGTACGCCTATCGACGCCAGGGCGAGCCAGCGAGCGGAGCCGCACAGTCCGACCCCGAGGCGACACAGCCGGCGGCCAGCGACGAGGAGGCGGAGCTTGTCACCTGTGCCAACTGCGGGACGAGAAACGAGCAGGGCTACCAGTTCTGTCGGGAGTGTATCGCCGACATGTCGAGTGGCACGCCGCGACGCCCCTCGCGGGAGCGGCCCAACGCCCACTGACAGGAAGCCACAGTGACTCCCTGGACGACCCGCCACATCGTGGTGAGCGCCCTGACCGCCCGACTGAAAGCATTTACTCGATTCCGTGTCAGAGAGATTTTATGTGCATCCGGTCGGTAAACACAGGTGATGCCACGAATCGAAGTCCCCGAGAACCTGTACCGACAGCTCGAAGCGGAAGCAAACGGTGAGCGAATCGACGACACGCTCTGGAAGATGGTCGGTACCTATCGCCGGAAGCACAACCCCGAGTCCGACCGACGATAACATCGTCGAACGGCTCTCTCGTGGGATGGCCGTCGCCGTCTAGTCGCACCCTGGGACCGTATCGTCGCCACTGCGGACGATTGTCCCGTCGGGTCCGAACGTCTGCCAGACCCCGTTCTCCCCTTACTCGTCGTCCGTCCACGACAGCGCGGCCGCGTTCCGCGTCGAGTCCGGCACGCCGCCCTCGTAGACCGTCCGAACGTTCGCCGCGGCCCGCCGGCTCATCCGGGCCAGCGCCTGCGTGGTCACCCCACCGACGTGAGGCGTCAGCAACACGTCGTCGTGGCCGTACAGCGAGTGGTCCTCGCCCGGCGGCTCCGACTCGAACGTGTCCAGAGCCGCCCCGCCGACGGTGCCCGCTTCGAGCGCCTCGACCAGTGCGTCCTCGTCGATGACCGCCCCGCGGGCGGTGTTGACGACGACCCCGTGTTCGCCCAGCGCCGACAGCTCCCCGGTCGAGATGGAGTGGCGGGTGTTGTCCGTCAGCGGGACGTGGACGCTCACCGCGTCGGACCGCTCGAACAGTCCCTCGAACCGCTCGGCGCGCTCGACGTTCTCGGGGAAGTGCTCGTCCGGCTTGCGGGGGTCATACGCGATGACGCGCATTCCCATCCCCGTGGCCATCGCGGCCGTCTGCTGTGCGATGTTCCCGAAGCCATAGAGGCCGAGCGTGTCCGTGCCGAGTTCGCGCCCGGTGAACGCCGCCCGCTCCCACTCGCCGCCCCGGACGTGTCTGTCGGCCGTATGCAGGTGTCGGCGGAGCCCGAACAGCAAGGCGATGGCGTGCTCCGCGACGGACTTGGCGTTCGCCCCGGGCGTGTTACAGACGAGGATGTCGCGCTCGGCGGCCGCCGCCATATCGACGTTGTCCAGTCCAGCACCGTGCTTGGCGATGACCTTCAGCCTGTCCGCCCGCTCGATGACCTCGGCGGAAAGCGGCGCGACGCGAACGATGACGGCGTCGTAGCGGCCGATGTCGTCCAGTGCGGCCTCGGGGCTCTCGTACTCGTCCATCCCAGTACAGTCGGCGAAATCCGTGATGGACTCGGGCCCCGACGGGTCGATTTCCTCCGGCAAAAGGACCTCCCACGTCTCAGTCATGGCCCTCACT
>JBEQBH010000162.1:0-3727 GCA_041639955.1 Halobacteriales archaeon
CGACGGCCGAGTCGGTCGGCGTCGTCGACTGTGTTGTCAGCCTGGCGTTTGACCTCCCCGACTTGGCGGCGAGCCTCCGAGCGGAGCGGCCGACGCTCCCGATAGTGGTGTTCGCCGACGGCGGGCCCGAGCGGGTCAGTGAGGTGCTGGCCGACGAGACGCTGACGTACGTCCAACCGGGCGGCGACGCGCAGTACGCCGTGCTGGCCCACCGCATCGCGTCGATGGCGAGCGGTGATGGCCCCGCGGCGATGGGGGCGTTCGACCGCCACGGCGAGGTCATCGACGCGCTCGACGACGGGGTGTACGCGCTCGACGACAAGGGGGAGTTCGTCTTCGCCAACGAGGCGCTGTCGGAGCTGACGGGCTACGACACAGATGAGCTGCTTGGCGAGCACACCGCCGTCATCAAGGACCGGGAGACGGTCGAGTTCGCCGAGTCGAAGCTCCGGGAGCTCCTCTCGTCGTCGGGTCGCGACGATATCGAGACGACCTTCGAGCTGGAACTTCGGCGGGCCGACGGGACGGCCCTCGCCTGCGAGGACCACATGACGGTGCTGTACGGTCCCGGCGGGGAGTTCCGCGGGACCGCCGGGGTCATCCGTGACATCTCCGAGCGCAAGCGCCGCGAGGAGCTGCTCTCGGCGCTACAGGAGACCTCCCGGAGCCTGATGCAGGCGCCGAGCCGCGAGGACGTGGCGAGCATCGTCGCCGCCGCAACCGAGCGGGTACTCGGGCTGGATATGGCCGTCGTCCGGCTGTACGACGCCGACGAGGAGGTGCTCCGGCCGGAAGCGACGACCGACGCGGCCGTCGAGAAGCTGGGCGAGCGGCCGGTGTACGACTTCGACGGCGGGGAGGCGGGGCGGGTCTTTGCCTCCGGCGAGACGCTGAGCTACGACACGACCCACGAGCTCGACAAGAGCGGGACGACCGTCGGCTCGGGCCTGTACGTCCCGATCGGCGTCCACGGGACGCTGAGCGTGCTCTCGACCGACGAGGACGCCTTCGACGACATCGACCGGCAGGTCGTCGCGCTGCTTGCGACCAACGCCGCGGCCGCCTGCAACCGCGCGAAACGCGAACAGGAAGTCAGAGAGACCCGGGAACGCATCGCGACCATTCTCGAACGTATCAACGGGCTCATCGAGAACACCGTCGAGGTGCTGGTCGAGGCGACGACGCGGGAGGCCGTCGAGGCCGGCGTCAGTGCGGAGCTGGCGGCGACGGAGCCGTACACGTTTGCCTGTATCGGCCGCCCGGCAGTACGGGGCAGTCGCCTCGACATCAGCGAGTGGGCCGGAGAGACAGCGCTGGTCGAGGAGTCGATATCGGTCGACGAGGGCGCCCCGGGGGCGACGGCGCTGGCCGAGGGCCGCAGCGAGATTATCGACGACCTCGGGGATATCGACGAGGAGTGGGTCCAGCAGGCACACGCGGCCGGCGTCGAGTCGATGATGGCCGTCCCGCTTTCCTACACTGACTCGACCTACGGCGTGTTGTTCGTCTGTTCGGACCGCCCCGACGCCTTCGACGACCGCGAACAGGTCGTCCTGGAGGCGCTGGGTCGGGCCGTCGCCAACGCCATCAACGCCATCGAGAGCGGGAAGATACTGTCGGCCGACAAGGTGATCGAACTGGAGTTCACCGTCAACGACCGGGACCTGCTGTTGAGCCGACTCTCGGGGTCGACCGAGGCGGCGCTGACCTCCGTCGGGACCGTGACCCAGAACGACGGGTCGCTGCGGATATATCTCGACGCCGAAGGCGGCGAGAGCGGGACCATCCTGGCGGCGCTCGAAGACGACGACGACGTCCGCAGCGTCACCCAGGTGGCCGAACACGAGGGGTCGGCGCTGTTCGAGGTCACTATGGGTGAGTCGCTGCTGGCGACGCTGGTCGACCACGGCGCGGTGCCAAAGGAGATAACCGGCGAGAGCGGCGTCGCCCGCTACACCATCGAACTCCCCTACGAGGGCGACGCCCGCGAGGTGTTCTCGCTGGTCGAGGACAACTACGACGGCACCGACCTCGTGGGCTACCACGAACACGAGCGACCGGTCCAGACCCAACAGGAGTTCCAGGCCTCGCTCTCGGAGCGGTTCACCGACCGCCAGGAGACGGCGCTGCGGACCGCGTATCTGGGCGGCTTCTTCGACTGGCCCCGCGAGGTCGACGGCGACGAGCTCGCTTCGGCGATGGACATCTCCCGACCCACCTACCACCAGCATCTCCGGGCGGCACAACAGAAGGTGTACGAGGAACTGTTCGAGTAGCGCGGGCGACACGCGGCGTGGGACCGTCGGCTCGGGGTGACGACCGGGGCGTCGGAACCGTCCAGTCGGACGAAACGAGCGTAATCGCCGTAGTTGACGACACACTGCCCGATATTCGGCGAACGGTTATGACGAACGGCGACGTATCGGTGGCATGAGTGTCGAAGGAGCCGTGCTCAGACGGGCACTAGATACCTTAGACGACGTCTTCTACATCTATGACGAGACGGGCGGGCTGGTGTACTGGAACCAGCGGCTGAACGAGCTGTACGGGCTGAGCGACGCGGAGCTGGACGGAACGACGGCGACAGCGTTCTTCGAGGCGGCCGACCGACCGGCAATCGAGGCGGCCATCGACGAAATACGGCAGACGGGTGAGACGGTCGTCGAGGCGTGGGGACAGACCACGGAAGGGCGCGTCCGGTTCGAGCTGTCGGGGCGGCAACTCACCGACGGCGACGGCGAGGTAGTGGGCTTTGCCGGCATCGGCCGGGACGTGACCGAGCGCTACGAGCAGGCGGGACAGCTCAGCCAGCACAACGAGCGGCTCGCCGAGTTCGCGGACCTGCTGGCCCACGACCTCCGGAACCCGCTGTCGGTCGCGAGCGGCCACCTCGCGCTCGCCCGTGAGGGCAACGGCGAGGGGTCGCTCGACGCCATCGAGGGGGCCCACGACCGCATCGGCCGCATCATCACCGACATCCGGCTGGCGACGCGTGAGGGGACGCTGGCGACCGATATCCGTTCGACCGACATCGGCGCGGTAGCCCGCGAGGCGTGGGAGTACGTCGACACCGACGACGCCGTCTTCGAGGGGCCGGACGACCTCCGTCTCGACGCCGACGGCGACCGGCTCCTGCGGTTGTTCGAGAACATCTTCCGAAACGCGATGGAACACGGCCGGTCGGACGACGGGACGGTGACGGTACGGCTCGACGCCACGGCCGACGGCTTCGCCGTCGAAGACGACGGTCCCGGTATCGACCCGGCGGTCCGGGAACGCATCTTCGACCCCAACGTGAGCGACGCGGCCGGTGGGACCGGGCTCGGCCTGTACATCGTCCACACCATCGCGACGGCACACGGCTGGGATGTCGCGGTGACCGACGCGGCGGGCGGCGGCGCGCGCTTCGAGTTCACCGTCTAGGGCATGCCCCCGAGCCCGAACGAGGATAGCAGGCTGGTCACCAGGCCGTAGACGACCAGGCCCAGCCCGCTCACCACCAGCGCGAGCCCGGCGGCCAGAATCAGGCTCTCCCAGGCGACCAGACCGATACCTGCAAGCAGGACGACGATGCCGGCGACGCCGGCGTATCCGAGTTTGTCCAACATGGTCGTCCTCCGACCGTCGGTCGAAAAAGCCCGTCGAAGGCCGTCGGTCCGAGCGGCAGGGCAGCCGCACGGGACAGCGGGTCCGGGCGGCACCGCAGCCGCACGGGACAGCGGGTCCG
>JBEQBH010000163.1:0-3716 GCA_041639955.1 Halobacteriales archaeon
CGGGGCCTGGATACGGGCGCCGCCCGAGAGGTCGATGCCGTACTGGAGATTCGTGAGCTGGTCGCCGCCGGCGCCTTCCTCACTCGTCGTGCCGGGCGGTGCGCCGGGGATGAACAGCGCGACGGTGCTGCCAAGCAGGAGGACGACGAGGACGACGACGCGCCAGTTCTCGCGGAGGACGCTCATCGGTTGACCCCCTCGTACTTGTACCAGCGAAGCAGCGTGACGTTGAGCATGTAGGTGTTCATCAGGTCGGCAGTGAGCCCCAGCACCAGCACGATACCGATAGAGGCCATCAGCTCGATGCCAAACAGCGTCGCCGCGATGGCCATCACCGTCATGGCGGCGATAGAGGTGAGCGTCATCGTCACACCGGTCCGCATCGCGCGGTAGGTGGACTCGTAGAACCCGCCCGACCGGCGGAGGACGTGGTTGTTCAACAGGATGTCCGAGTCCACCGAGTACCCGATGAGCATCAGCAGCGCCGCGACGGTTCCCAGCGAGAGCTTGATGCCGACGAGATTCATGATGGCAACGGGGATGACGATGTCGGAAAACGCCGAGATGACGATAGCGATACTCGGGACGAAGGTCCGAAAGAGCGCGAACGCGAGCAGACTCATTCCCAGGAAGGCAACGCCGACGCCGATGACGGCGAGGCGCTGGTTGCTGTTGCCGAAGACGGGCGAGGTCGTCCCACTCTGGAGGACAGTGAGGCCCTCGGCCTGCTCGGCCTGGGTCGTGAGCGTCGATATCTCCGCGGAGTCGTCGAACGTGATGATGTACTGGTCCTGGCCGGAGACCTGCTGGACCGAGACCACGGAGTCACCGAAGATATCGACGGCTTGCTGTTCGGAAATCGGGTCGGACGACTGCACCGTGAGCTCTGATCCCCCTGTGAAGTCGTTCCCCAGCGCGACCGGCGACCCGGTCATCGCGAACGTGACCGCAAGCACTCCGAGGGCGACCGCCAGCACCGCGAGCGGGACCGCGACGAGCTGGCGGTTGGAGTACTGCGTGTAGTCGACTTCCGGGACCTCGAACGCGACCATGGCCGCAGGTGTGGCACGCCCCCGAATAAGCCTTCTTACTCCGTGTTGCCGCCCGGGGAACGGACCGGCCGCTCAGTCCGGGAGATACCGAACGCTGACGACGCCGTCGGCCGTCCGAATCTCGACACGGTCGACGCCAAACCGGCCCGCCCGGGCGACCGTCTCCTCGTCGGCGGCGACCTCCTCGGCCGTCGCCGCGGCCTCGCCGTCGGGCACCGTCAGAACGTGTACCTCGCCGGTCCCCGCACGCTCCTGTGTGGTGAGTTCGCCGACCGGCTGGTCGGCAGCGATGTCTTTCGCCTGTGCCGTCGGCTCCAGGTCGACCACCTCAACCGGTATCTCGTGTTCGGCTGCGAGGTCGGCCACCGCATACGTCACCTCCATCGGCGGCTCCGCTTCGAGCGTGGCCTCGATGACGGTTCCGACTTCGAGGCCGGGGTTCTCCGACAGTGTCAGTACCTGCGAATCGACCACGTCGCGGACTGTCACCGACGCCTCGTCGGCGTGAGTGACGAGAAACGTCCCTTCCTTCGGTGTCATAGCGGGCGGTACGTCGGGGCCGGTTTTCCGGGTTTCGACTGGCAAGAGTGGTGTGGGGGCTGTAACGCGCTATTTCAGAAGCCGATGGACGGCGTACATCAGCCCGACAGCGAGGAAGGGCGGCACGAGCCCGGCGAGCTGTGGCAGCCCGTAGAGTGCCGTCACCGCGGCGCTGTTGGTCGGTTCCTGCAGGGACTGGGGGACGGAGATAATCAGCCCGACGTACAGCGAGGCGACGAAGCCAAGCGCCGAGAGCGCCAGGCCGCGGTCGTAGGCCACCGACGACGCTGTCCGGCGGTGGCGCCGCGCGACGAGCAACACCGGGGCGAGCAGCGGCGCGACGACGAGCAAGCCGACAAAGAGGAAGAACGTCCGCGAGAAGGTGAACGTCCCGCCGCGGACGCCCGTGCTCCCGGCGAGGACGCCGATGAGACCGAACGTGAAGATGAGCGCGATGGCGACCGTCAGCAGGACGGCGACGACGACGTACCCCTTGAACAGCAGCGACTCGCTGGTCCGGAGCGCGTAGGGGAAGGCGCCGGGGAAGCCGTTGTAGCTCCGTTCGCTCTCGGCCGGCTGCGGGTCTGTCATCAGCCGACGTAGGGCCAGGACGGGGTTAAGCGCCACGTTGTCTGACGGACACTCCCGGAGACATATGTAACAGGCCTTCGAGGCTACGGGTATGCATCTCGATATCGGTGCGGCGCTCGGGGACGTAGCGGACCCTGGCGTCGACGAGGACGACCTTGACGCGCTCGACGAGCAGGTAGCCACAGCCCACGAGACCATCGCTGCGGGCCGTGCGAACGACGAGTTTGGCTACGCCGCGCTCAATCTCCCCGAGGAGACGGACCCCGCGGTCATCCGCGAGGCCGTCGAGCCGGTCGAAGACGCCGAGTACGTCGTCACGGTGGGCATCGGCGGCTCCGCCCTCGGGGCGAAGACGGTGACGGCGGCGCTGGCCGACGAACCCGACCGGCACGTCATCCTCGACAACGTCGACCCGGAACACGTCGAACGCACGCTCGACGGGCTCCCGCTCGAAGAGACCGCCATCAACGTCGTCTCGAAGTCCGGGACGACCGCCGAGACACTGGCGAACTTCCTCGTCGTGCGCGAGGCCTACGAGGACCGGGGCGTCGACTGGACGGAGCTTACGGTCGTGACGACCGGCGAATCCGGCCCGCTGGCCGAACTCGTCGACGAGCACGACCTGCCGCGGCTGCCGGTGCCCGACGGCGTCCCCGGTCGCTTCGCCGCGCTGTCGTCGGTCGGGCTGGTCCCGGCCGCCGTCCTCGGCGTCGACATCGAGGGGCTGCTCGACGGCGCCAGCGCGGCCGCCGAGGGCCTCGGCCCGTCGCTGTACGACTCGCCGGGCTATGCTTACGGCGCCGTCTGCTACGCGCTCGAAGAGGAGGGCGCCGCGGTCAACGCCGTCATGCCCTACGCCGAACGGCTCGAGTACTTCGCCGAGTGGTTCGCCCAGCTGTGGGCCGAGAGCCTCGGCAAGGACGGGCGGGGCCAGACGCCCGCTCGCGCGCTCGGCGCGACCGACCAGCACTCCCAGCTCCAGCTCTACCGGGCCGGCCCGCGGGACAAGATGGTCACGGTCGTCCGGCCGGGCGAGCGGGCCGACGTACCCATCCCCGAGTCCGACCACGACTCGCTGTCCTACTTCGCGGGCGCTGACCTCGGTCAGCTGCTCGACGCCGAGTACGACGCCACCGTCGCCAGCCTCGCCGAGGCCGGCCGGCCGGCAGTCGAGATAGAGCTCGACCGACTGGACGCCGAGGGACTGGGAGAACTGCTGTACGCGATGGAGGCCGCAACGGTCCTCGTTGGCGAGCTGGCCGACATCGAGACGTTCACCCAGCCCGCCGTCGAGTGGGGCAAACGCGCCGCGCGTGGCCTGCTGTCGGGCGAGGAGACCGAGGAGACAAAGACCGTCGCCGAACGGCCCAGCTACCGCATCGACTAACGCGAGCGCCGCCCCCAATCGGTGGGGTCTTGAATCCCGCTCGCGTACGACCGGCAACTGCATGGCACTCTCCCCGCCGTACGTTTCGGTTGCCGACGGCCGCACGATAACGGAGAGCGTCGTCCGGGCGCTTGCCGTCGTCGCCG
>JBEQBH010000164.1:0-3682 GCA_041639955.1 Halobacteriales archaeon
GCGCCAGCGCGAGCGCTACCGGGCGCTGAGTACCGAGGTGGCCGAGGCGGTCGAAGCGGTCGCCCGGCGGGTCGAGTCCACGGACACCGAACAGACCGTCGCGGCGGCGCTTCGGGGCGAACTGGCCGAGTCGGGCATCGACTCGCCGGTCGCACTTGTCGGGGGCGCCGAGCGGGCCCAGCGGTACCGCCACTACACTCCCAAGGCGGAGCCGCTGGGCGAGTACGCCCTGCTCTCGGTGACCGCCGAGCGCGACGGACTGTACACGAGCTGTACCCGGACGGTCGCCTTCGACGCGCCGGAGTGGCTCCGGGACCGGACGCGCGCGGCGATGCGCGTCGAGGCGACCGCGCTGGCCGCGACTCGGGCCGTCGGGCGCGACGGCGGCACCGCTGGTGACGTGTTCGAGGCCATCCAGCGGGCCTACGACGCCGTCGGGTGGGACGGCGAGTGGCGGAACCACCACCAGGGCGGCGCGGCGGGGTACGCCGGTCGGGAGTGGATTGCGACCCCGGACGGCGGCCAGCGGGTCGCGCTCCCCCAGGGGTACGCCTGGAACCCGACTGTCCAGGGCGCCAAAAGCGAGGACACGCATCTGGTCACCGCTGACGGCATCGAACTCCTCTCGGGGACGGGCGCGTGGCCGACCGAACGGGTCGAAGCGGTCGGGTACGACTGCGAACTGCCCCGACACGGCGTGCTCCAGCGGTAGCCGTGGGGTCGGACTGCCGAAAATCGCCGCGCTATCTCAGGCGGAGGACTCGTCGCTGCCCACGCGGATGACCTGCAGCAGGGAGTACACCGGGACGCCCTTTATCTCCTCGATGCCGCGCTTGTCGGCCAGCACGACACAGGCGACGGGGTTGCCGCCCTGTTGCTGGATGGCCTCGACGGTCTCGGTCATCGTGTTCCCGCTGGTGATGGTGTCGTCGACGACGTAGCAGTCCCGGTCGCGAATCTGGGCGAAGTTCCGGGAGAAAGAGCCGTCCGAGGTCTCGCTCTCGTCGTCGTCCCACTGGTGCTTCGAGGGGGCGTAGGTCCCGAGGTCGGTGTCTAGCTCCCGCGCGACCGTCGTCGCAAGCGGCGCACCGGCTTTCTCGATGCCGATGGTGAGGTCGACGTCTTCGCCCTGCTTCGAGAGCAGGTCGGCCATGGCACAGCCGATGTGGTGGAGGCGGCTGCTGTCACGGCCCAACGCGGACCAGTCGACGTGGATGTCGTGGGGGCCGCTTGTCGGGGTCTGCTTGGGCGTGGTACCGGAGCCGCTGCGCTCGACCAGCCAGCTCGCCGTCTCGCGGGAGACGTTCAGTTCGTCGGCTATCTCACCCTTGGAGAGCCCTCGCTCGGCGAGGTCCGCTGCGCTTTCGACGAGGTCGTCGATGTTCTTCATACGCTGTCTTCTGTTCGGTGGGGCTTAATATGCAACGCCTTTGTGCCGCAGTGACGGCCCCCAGCGGACACCGTTCCGGCGACCGAAAGTGGTAGCGTACTAACCTGAATAATTTCCGTCTCCGGTTCCTTCACCAACATAATGGATGAGAAACATGAACTCGAACTGGGCGTTATCGGGCTCGGAAACATCGCTCGGCTCCACTGCGACCGCCTCCAGAAGGCCGGCTACGACGACGTCATCGCCGCTGGTCTGGACGTCGACCCCGACGCACGCAGCCGTTTCGCCGCCCAGTACGACGCGACCGTCTACGAACGACAGGCCGACCTCTACGCGGACGTCGATGCTGTCCTGGTAACGACACCCAACAAGTTCCACGAGGAGTACGTCGTCGGCGCGCTCGAAGCGGGGCTGGACGTGTTCGTGGAGAAACCGCTGGCTCACACCGTCGAAAGCGCCGAGCGAATCGCCGAGGCCGCCCGGACGGCCGAAGGGTTCTGTATGGTCGGGTTCCACAACCGGTTTCGGGACCCCGTTCAGGTCCTCGTCAGCTACCGCGAGGACGGGACCATGGGCGAGCTGGACCACATCGAGGCGAACTACCTCCGTCGCCGTGGCGTCCCCGGTCGGGGGTCGTGGTTCACGCGCAAGGCGCTGGCCGGCGGCGGGGCGCTCATCGACATCGGCGTCCACGCAATCGACCTCTCGCTGTATATGCTCGACTTCCCCGAGGTGGTCGAGGTGTCCGGCCAGACGCGGGCGACCTTCGGTACCCGCTCCGAGTACGCCTACGTGAACATGTGGGGCGAGGACCACGGCTCGTCGGAGTTCGATGTCGACGATTCGGCCTCGGCGTTCATCCGGTGTGCCGACGGGTCGACCATCGCGCTGGAGGTGGCGTGGGCGTCGAACCGGAGCGACAGCCAGGAGTACATCGTTCGCGGCTCGGGAGCTGGCGCCCGGCTCGAACTGAGCACCGACGAGATGGAGCTGTACGAGACCGTCTCGACCGGCGTCGACCACCACCGGACCTCACAGATCGAGACGGCGGGCAAGGACGCCCACAGCATCGAACTGGAGAAGTTCGTCGACAGCGCTGCGACCGGTGAACCGCCCGGAACCAACACCGTCGAACAGTCTCTGGCCGTCCAACGGGTGCTTGATGCCATCTACCGCTCCAGCGAGCAGGGCCAGGCCATCTCGCTTGCGGAGTGACTACCATGGACAATTTTAACCATGTCTCTACGGAGTTTCAGATAAGATGAAGGCTATCGGTGTCACTCGCGAGGGGGACGACGTGGAGCTACTCGACGTAGAACGCCCGGAGCCGGGCGACGGCGAGGCGCTTGTCAGGACGCTCCGTGTCGGTGTCGACGGCACTGACCACGAGGTCATTGCCGGTTCACACGGCGGCTATCCAGAGGGGTCCCAGCACATGGTCCTTGGCCACGAGGCCGTCGGGGTCGTCGAGGACGGCAACGGCTCCGGGCTCGAAGCCGGACAGGTCGTCGTCCCGACCGTCCGGCGGAAACCCGACGGGGAGACCAACGACTACTTCCGGCGGGGCGAGCCCGACATGGCTCCCGACGGCGAGTACGTCGAGCGCGGTATCGTCGGCGAACACGGGTTCATGGCGGAGTATTTCACCTCGCCGGCCGACAACCTCGTCCCGATTCCCGACCACCTGGCGGAGTACGGGATGCTCGTCGAACCCGTCTCCATCGCCGAGAAGGCAAACGACCACGCCTTCTCGACCAGAGAGCCATTCGAGTGGCGCCCCGAAGCCGCCTGTGTCCTGGGCAACGGCTCGCTGGGGCTGTTGACCCTGTGGATGCTCGGCCGGGAGTTCGACCGCACCTACTGCGTAGGGCGGCGGGACCGCCCGGACCCGACAATCGACGTCATCGACGAACTCGGCGCCACCTACGTCGACTCGCGGGAGACGAGCGTCGAGGAGATCCCCGAGGCCCACGAGGCCGTCGACTACGTCTTCGAGGCCACCGGCTACGCGCCCCACGCCGTCCAGACCGTCCACGCGCTCGCCCCCAACGGCGTCGGCGCCCTGCTCGGCATCCCCGGCCCCTGGGAGTTCGAAATCGACGGCGGGACCTTCCACAAGGAGATAGTCCTCCACAACAAGTGTCTCATCGGGACCGTCAACTCACACGTCAAGCACTTCGAGGCCGCTGTCGACACGCTCGACGAGATGCCCCAGTGGTTGCTCGACGACCTCGTGACGACAGTCGCGAGCCCCGACGACGTCGGGCCGGCGTTCGAGGACGACGAGGACCA
>JBEQBH010000165.1:0-3676 GCA_041639955.1 Halobacteriales archaeon
TGAACGGGACGTATCCCGCCTAAAAGAGGTTGAAAAACGCCCCGATGCCGCCGATGATAAACAGCATCGGTAGCGCCGACTGGGTCCCCAGCAGAAACGCGACGATTCCGACACCGCTCAGCGCGAACGCGCCCGTCCGCTTGTAGTCTGGGACGCTGTCCCTGACCGCGGGCGTCGCAGCGCCGCCGAGATAGAGGGCGAAGGCCCCGAAGAGCAACCCTCGGATGTCGTCCCCGGTGTAGAAAACCAGCATCGTCAGCGCGCCCGAGAGAATCGCACCCAGACCGAAGAGGAGCCGCTCGGTTCCGACGGCGGAGAGTCGTGACGCGACATTCATGTCTGTCTCTCCGGGCCGACCGGTATAATAGCCACCGGTCGCCCTCAGAGTTCCGCGAGGAGTTCGCGGGCCGACTGGCGGACCGCGTCGTCGCTCGACTGTTCGGGCTCCCAGCCGAGTCCGGCCAGCTTCTCGATGGAGAGGCGCATCCGGGGGACGTCGCCGGTCCAGCCGCGGTCGCCGCCGGTGTGTTCGTAGGTCGGCTCGATGCCCATCTCGTCGGCGACGATGTCGGCGATGCGGTCGACGGAGGTCGTCGTTCTGGTCCCCAGATTGAACACGTTGTGGTCGCCGTCGGCGTGGGAGACGGCGTACTCCATGGCGTCGAGACACTCCGAGACGTGCATGTAGGACTTCTCCTGGCGACCGTCGCCCAGAATCGTCAGCGTCTCGGGGTCATCGCGCAGCTTCTCGACGAAGTCGGGGATGACCGCGCCCCGGAGGCGTGGCCCGACGATGTTGGCGAAGCGAAACACCCACGACTGGAGGTCGTGGCTGTGGGCGTAGGTCGAAATCAGGGACTCCTCGGCTAGCTTGGTTGCGCCGTAGACGCTGATGGGTTCAAGCGGCGCGTAGTCCTCGGGCGTCGGTCGGGGGGCTTCGCCGTACACCGTCGAGGAGGAGGTGAACACGAGCTTGTCCACACCGACCGCGTCCATCCGTTCGAGGACGTTGTACGTTATCTCGCTGTTGTCGTCGAACTGCCGCCGAGGGGTGTCCGTGTCGACGAGCTTCGAGGCGGCCAGGTGGACGACGAGGTCCGTCTCGGCGGTGATGGCGTCGGCCGCGACCGCCGTGTCGGTGAGGTCGCCGTCCAGAAACGCGGCGTCGTCGTGGACCCACTCGCGACTGCCGTTCGAGCCGTCGTCGACAACCAGCACGTCGTTGTCGGCTACCAGTCGGTCGACCAGGTGCGAGCCGATGAACCCGGCACCCCCGGTGACGACGATTCGCTTGTCCTGTAGGTTCATAGCGTCACTGCGACACCGCGCTCAAATAGCGTTGCGATACGGGGATGACAGTGATGTTAAGTACCGTCACCGGCCAGCGTAGGATATGCAACGGTTCAGCCGGCGGGCGTTCATCGCTGGGGGTGTCGCAGTGGCGACAGGTAGCGCGGGTTGTCTCTCGGGCGGGGACGAGCAGTCGGGGACGCCCGCGCTCGGTGACATCGCAGCAACGTCGACCCCGGGCGACGACGGCACGCTCCCCTCGCCGGTCGCCGGCGACCCCGACGCCGACGTGACCGTCGCCGTCTACGAGGACTACGCGTGTCCACACTGCGCGACCTACTCCCTCGACGTGTTCCCCCAGCTGGCGAGCGAGTATCTGGAACCGGGGACAGTCCGCTACGAGTTCCACGATTTCCCCATCCCGGTCGACGCGACGGTCTCGTGGCAGGCCGCCAACGCCGCCCGCGCGGTCCAAGCCGCGGCTGGCCCGCAGGCGTACTTCGAGTACAGCGAGGCGCTCTTTCGCGACCAGTCTAACCTCGGCCCCGAGCAGTACGCCTCGCTGGCCGAGGAGTTCGACGTCGACGGCGAGACCGTCAGACAGGCCGCGACGGGGGAACGCTACAACGAGACCGTCAGTGCCGACAAACAGAGCGGGAAGGACCGCGGCGTGACCGGCACGCCGACCGTCTTCGTCGACGGGAGTCCGGTCGAGTGGCAGGAGATAGCCTACGAGCCGGTCCGAGAGGCCATCGAGAGCGCGAGGAGCGCATGAGAGACACAGAGGACGTGACGGTCCTCCGGCTGGGGCACCGGCCCGGACGGGACGAGCGCATCACCACTCACGTCGGGCTGACCGCGCGGGCGCTCGGAGCCGACCGCGTCGTGCTCGCCGGCGCGGCCGGCAGCCGCGCCGACACCGTCGTCGACATCACGGACCGCTTTGGCGGCCCCTTCGACGTGGAGACGACCGACGAACCCAAGCGCCACATCCGGGAGTTCGACGGGACCGTCGTCCACCTGACGATGTACGGCGAGCCGGTTCAGGACGTGGAAGCCGACATCAGCGCGGCCCACCGGTCGGAGCCGTTGCTCGTCGTCGTCGGCGCCGAGAAGGTTCCCTTCGAGGTGTACGAACGGGCCGACTACAACGTCGGCGTGACGAACCAGCCCCACTCCGAAATCGCGTCGCTTGCCGTGTTTCTGGACCGGCTCTACGAGGGGCGCGAACTCGACCGCGAGTGGGACGACCCCGACCAGGTCGTCGTCCCGATGGAGACGGGCAAGAAGGTCGTCGACCCCGAAGACCTAGAGCAGGGCGACTGAGGCGGAACGGATGTCGCTGCTCGATTTTCTCTCCTCGTCCCGACTCGTCCCCGTCCTCGGGACCGTGTATCTCGTCTACCTCGCCAGCCAGCCGCCGCCCGCCCGGTGGGTCGGGCTGGGTTGTCTGGCCATCATCGCGCCGCTGGCTGCCGGCTGGCTGCTTGGCCGGGTCGCCGGTGTCGGGCCCTGGGCGGAGTGACGAGCGCCCGTGAGGGGACGGCCCGACGATGAGCGACCGCCTCGGGTCCGTGAATCACGGAGCGAGTGCGAACGAGCGCTCCGATGGTTTTAACCACGTGACTGCCCGTTATCTTCGTAATGGCTTTTGAGGATCTGCTGGAGGACCCTGTCATACAGAAGTACCTCCACGAGCTGGTCGGACCGAAAGGGATGCCGGTCGCCGCCGCGCCGCCGGACGGCGAGGTGACCGACGAGGAGCTAGCCGAGGAGCTGGGTCTCGAACTGAACGACGTTCGCCGCGCGCTCTTTATTCTCTACGAGAACGACCTGGCGTCCTACCGCCGGCTGCGGGACGAGGACTCGGGGTGGCTCACCTACCTCTGGACGTTCCAGTACGACGAGATTCCCGAGCAGCTAGAGGAGGAGATGTACCGACTGCTTGACGGGCTCGAAGAGCGCCGCGAGTACGAGCGCAACAACGAGTTCTACCTCTGTGAGCGCTGTGGCATCCGCTTCGAGTTCGGCGAGGCCATGGAGTTCGACTTCGAGTGTCCCGAGTGTGGCAACCAGGTCGAGACGATGGAGAACACCCGTCTCGTGACCGCCATGGAAGAGCGCATCGACGAACTGCGCTCGGAACTGAACGTGGAAGCTGAGGCCTGATGGTCGTCCTTGGTGCGAAAGTGTACGTGACGGGCGAGGCCCGGGAGCGTGCACTCGACGGCCTGCGCGGACTCGTGACCGACCGCTTTGGCGACCTCGACGTGGAGTTCGAGATCGGCCACCGTGAGGACGACTTCCCCGTCGTGACCGTCGACGGCCCCGACGCCGTCGTCGCGCGGAACGTCCTGCGCGAGGAGTTCGGCGAGGTCGTGCCGAC
>JBEQBH010000166.1:0-3663 GCA_041639955.1 Halobacteriales archaeon
TGACCGGGGGCACCGGCGACACGTCGGCGGTCCGCTAGCCGAGGTCGTAGAACCGCCGGAACACCGTCGGCGGGAACCGCGGTTCGACGCGGCTGGGCGGTCTGCCCTGTCCGCTCTGTGTCGTCGCCTGGACGCGCTCGACGACCCCTGCTTCCGCCATCTCGTACAGGAACCGCTTGACCGTCCCCGGCGAGAGGTCGACGCTTTCCGCGCCCCCGATGGCTGCGGTGGTCGCCGTGACGGAGGAGCGCTCTTTCTCTTCGAGGTCGACGAGCTCCCGTAGCACGGCCTGCCTGTTCGCGGGCAACGCGAGGACGACACCGAGTGGCACACAGGGAATCGGAATCTCTTCGATGGCCGCCGCGACGTCCTCGCTGGTGAGCGTAGACTGGCTCGCCTCCTCGGCGTAGTGGGTCGCAATAAACAGTGCGGCCAGCGCGTTGTGTGCGTTCCCGTCTGCCCATGCGGCGATCTCGTTGGCGAGATCGTGGTCGATCGCCTGCTGGGAGAGGCCGACAGAGGCCCGCGTCATCAACACGTCGACGAGCATCTGCTGATTGTACGGGTCGACGCGGATGGACTCGGCAGTGTACTCCGTGAGTTCGGTCTCAGCGGGCCGGTCCCGGCCTATCGCCAGCCAGCTCACGTTGCTTGGTAGTCCGGCAAACAGGTCTACGAGCTCGGTCTCGGAAGCGCTGCGCGGTTCGCCCACGTGGTCGACGGCGACGACGACGCCCGTTCGGGACCCGTCCAGTTCGTCGTGGAGACGCGCCCGGAGTGTGTCCGTCCCGATACCGTGTTCGGGGACCGTCTCCTCGACCAGTGCGTCGAGTACCGCGTGATAGAACGCGAACTCGCTTGTGGTCTGTCTGGTGTCCAGATAGACGAAAGAGGGCGAGGCAAGCGCCTGTGCCCGCGTCGTCGTGTGGATGATGGTCCGTGTCTCGGTCGGTAGCTGGTCGAGGTGTCTGAAAAGCGCCGTAACCACGGCGCTCTTGCCCACCCCGCTCGGGCCGTACAGATACGCGTTCGCGGGCAGCTTCCCGTCAAAAACCGGGTCCAGATGGTCGAGCAACCGCTCGAGCAGTGGACCCCTGTCGGCCGGCTCGTCGATATGTGTCACCGGCGACAGCGGCTCGTAATCCTGAACCAAGCGCGGCTCGCCGTCGTGTTGCTGGCGTCGCTTGATTCTGGCTTCGATATCCATTGTGCTACGGTAGTCTATGGCTACGAGGTTCGTACAAAAATGGAATCCGATGTGGTGTCCCGTTTAGAAGGGGACAAACAGCGCTCGCTGCGTGACACCGGCGAGGCCGAGGATGCCGATGATCAGCGTGCAGACGAAGATGCCGAACGCCGGCGGGTCCACGTGGGTGTCACCGTGTGCGTAGAACACACGCTGGCCGGCCTCACCGACGAGCGCGCCGAGGATGCCGAAGACGCCACCCATGACGAGCGCGACGAGCTGGGACGTCCCAGTCGGGTCGGCTACGAACGCGGCCGCACCGGCACTGCCGGGCAGGGTCATGTGGTGGGTGACCGGGATCTTCTCGACGCCCAGGTTGAGGAAGGTCAGGGACGCCGCGGAGATGCCGAACCCGAGGAACATGCTCCCGGTCGTGATGACGAGGAAACCACCGAGCAGACCGGCGACGAGGCCGATCATGGCGACGTTGCCCCACGTGTACTGGTGGGGGAGCCATGGCTCGACAGCCGGGCGCATGACCTCGCTACCGCCGTCGGCAGCGACCTCTTCGCCGTTCTCGAACGGCGTCATGTCGAAGTACCCGCTGCCGCCGGGCGAGCCGAACAGCGAGTAGCCGAAGACGACGCGGTGGAGGAGCGCGGAGATGAACACCGTGAACGCGATGGTGTCGAAGGCCACCGGCGAGAACACGGCGAGGAAGTTGTTGCTCAGCGCGCCGAAGATACCGAAGACACCACCGACGGCGAGGACGTCCGGGCGCGTACCGAGCGCGTAGGCGATGTCCTTACCAGGGTGGTAGCCACCGTCTTCCTGTTCGTACATGGCGCCTTCCTTCTTCGCGGCGTAGGCGGCCGCGGCCGCACCGCCGGCGAAGGCGATGTGCGGGCCGAAGACCGGACCGAAGCCGACGAGACCGGTCAGGCCGGACGAGCCGAGTTCGACCGCCGAGCCTTCCGTCGCGACGCCGACGAGGTTCGCTGCTTCCCCGGCGATGACCGCGAAGCCGGTGAAACAGAACGCCGGGAGCGCACCGATGGCCGCACCGAACGCGCCACCGGCAAACGCGGCGATAAGCCAGTAGACGAGTGCGACTGGCGTTTCGAAGCCGAGCTGGAGTGCGACTGGGTCCATACGTTATTCCTCCTGTGCCCAGTCGAGGGACTTCTCGACGGCGTCGTCCCAGCGGCTGTAGAGCTTGTCCGCCTTCGAGCTGTCCATCTCGGGGCTGAACTCGCGGTCGATCTGCCAGTTGTCGCGCAGCTCGTCGACGGTGTCCCAGTAGCCGACGGCCAGGCCGGCGGCGTAGGCACTACCGAGGGCCGTGGTCTCGTCGACTTCCGGTCGCGCGATGTCCGTCTGGATGATGTCGGACTGGAGCTGACAGAGGAAGTTGTTCTTGACCGCACCGCCGTCGACACGCAGGGAAGTGGTCTCGACGCCGGAGTCCTCTTCCATCGCCTCCGCGATGTCGCGGGTCTGGTAGGCGATGGATTCGAGGGTGGCACGCACGATGTGCTCTTTCCGGGTGCCACGCGTCATGCCGACGATGGTCCCGCGGGCACGGCCGTCCCAGTGGGGGGCACCGAGGCCGGTGAAGGCCGGCACCATGTAGACGCCGTCGGTCGAGTCGACCGAGCGGGCCAGTTCCGCCGTCTGGGCGGCGTTGTTGATGAGGTCGACGTCCTCGAGCCATTCGATGGCGGCGCCCGTGATGAAGATGGACCCCTCCAGCGCGTACTGGACGGGCTCGCCGGACATCTGGAAGCCGATGGTCGTCAGGAGACCGTTGTCCGAAGCGACGGCCTCGGTACCGGTGTTCATCAGGTAGAACGAACCGGTGCCGTAGGTGTTCTTGGCGTCACCCTCGTCGAAACAGGTCTGGCCGAACAGCGCGGCCTGCTGGTCACCCAGTGCGCCGGCGACCGGCACTTCCGCGCCCAGGAAGCCGTCGGCGTCCGTGGAACCGTAGGTGTTCTCGTCGGAGGACGGTCGGACTTCCGGCACCATCTCTTTGGGCACGTTGAACTCTTCGAGGAGCTCGTCGTCCCACTCCAGGTCGCGGATGTTGTACAGCATCGTCCGCGAGGCGTTTGAGACGTCCGTGATGTGGTTGCCGGTGAGGTTGTAGATAACCCACGTGTCGATGGTCCCCATGAGGAGCTCGCCGTTCTCGGCCCGTGTGCGAACGTCCTCGCCGCGGGAGGCTTCCATCTTCAGCGGCTCGGCGTTGTCGAGAATCCACTCGGTCTTGGTCGCCGAGAAGTACGCGTCACATTCCAGACCCGTCTTCTCGCGGATCCACTCGACCTTGCCCTCGTCCTGAATCTCTTCGACGCGGTCGGTCGTTCGGCGGTCCTGCCAGACCAAGGCGTTGTGGACGGGCTTGCCCGTCTCTTTGTCCCAAACGATCGTGGTCTCACGCTGGTTCGTGATGCCGATGGCCTCGAGCTGCTCGG
>JBEQBH010000167.1:0-3645 GCA_041639955.1 Halobacteriales archaeon
CCTGCACACGCGGGAGCGCGCCGAAGACCGGCACGTCGCGCCCTTCGAGGAACGGGATGACGTCGTCGACCAGTTCGTCCATGGCCGACTCCGTGACACCGTTGAACACCACGCCGGCGAGTCGGTCACCCAGTTGGTCGGCCGCGGCGAGCACCTCGTCGGCGTCGACCGGCGTCTTGTAGCCACAGACGAGCACCACGCGTGCGTCTATGGCCTCTGCGATGTCGGCGTCGGTGAGGTCGACGATACCGCCCGTCTCCAGCCGGTCGCTCCCTTCGACGAGCATCGTATCGCGGTCCTCCGACAGCGACTCGAAGTTGTCGACGATGCGCTCGCGGAGCTCGTCGGCGTCCTCCCGGCCGCGGACGGCCTCTTTGACGAAGGTCGGCGAGTAGACGATAGGCTCCATCTCGTGCATCTCGGCGTCGAAATCGAGCAGTTCGCGCGCGAGCATCGGGTCCTCGTCGCGGGTCTTGCCGACGGCGCTCTGGAGCCGTGTCCCCTTTGGCTTCATGTAGCCAACGTCCTTGCCGGCCTCCTGTGCGGCCTTCGCGAGCGCAATGGTGATTGCTGTCTTGCCGATTCCTTCTTCGGTTGATGTGACGAGTAGCGTGTCGGTCATAGTTCCTCCTGGTCGAGGGTGAGCCGCAGGTCGACCGCCTTGACGCCGTCGGGCGTCGCGACGAGCGGGTTGATGTCCAGTTCGACGATGGCCGGGAAGTCAGTGACGAGCTGTGAGAGCCGCTGGACCGTCTCCACGAGGGCGTCCCTGTCGACCGGCTCGCGGCCCCGGGCCCCTTGCAGCAGCGGGGCGGACTCGATGTCGTCGAGCATGGCACTGGCCTCGGGTTCGCTGACTGGCGCGACCCTGACGGTTGTATCTTCGAGCACCTCCACGAAAATACCACCGAGGCCAAACAGTAGTAGCGGACCGAACTGTGGGTCCCGGTTCATCCCGAGAATGGTCTCGGTGCCCGAATCGAGGTCGACCATCTCCTGGACCTGTACGCCCAGGATAGTGGCGTCGGACTGGTAGTTCCGGGCTCGGACGACGAGGTCCTCGTAGGTGTCCCGGACTTCGTCGGGCGAGACGCCGACCTCGACGCCGCCGATATCTGACTTGTGGAGGATATCGGGGCTGACGATTTTCATCACGACGTCCTCGCCGATCTCCTCGGCGATTGCTTCGGCGTCACCGGGCGAGTCGACGACGCCGCCCTGCGGGGTCGGGATGCCGTAGGCGTCGAGTAGCTCCATCGCCTCGACGCCCAGGCGGTTCGTGTCCCGGCGGGTCGCACTCTGTAGCACCTCGCGGGCGCGCTCGCGGTCCACATCGAAGGTGTCCGGCTCCTGGAACTCCCGTTCGGAGATGTTCCGGTACTCGGTCAGGGCGTCCAGGCTGCCGACGGCGCGGGCGGGGTCGAAGTACTGCGGGATGCCCGCTTCCGCGAGAACCTCCTGACCGGCGCCGACGGATTTGCCGCCCATCAGCGTCGTCGCGACGGGCAGCCCGCTTTCCTGTTGCTGCTCGACGACGACCTCGGCCAGTTCCTCGAAGGAGAGGACGGCGGTCGGACAGGCGACGACGACGGCCATCGAGACGTTCTCGTCCGCGAGGACTGTCTCCAGCGCCGACTCGAACCGCTCGGCCGGAGCGTCACCGATGATGTCGACCGGGTTGTAGATGTTTGCCGCCTCGGGCATCGTCTCGCGCAGTTCCTCAAAGGTGTCGTCGGTGAACTCGGCCAGCGAGAGGTCCGAGTCGCCGACGGCGTCGGTCGTCATCACGCCGGGTCCGCCGGCGTTCGTGACGATGGCTATCTCCTCCCCGTCGGGCAGGGGTTGGCCCGAGAGAATCTGCGCGTAGTCGAACAGCTCCTGGACGGACTCGACGCGCAACGTTCCGGCCTGTTCGAGCCCGGCCTCGTAGGCCCGCTCGGAGCCGGCCATCGCGCCCGTGTGTGAGGCGGCGGCCGAGGCTCCGGCGTCGGTCCGACCGGACTTCACGACGACGATGGGCGTGTCCTGTGTCACCTCACGCGAGGTACGGATGAACTCCTCGCCGTCGTCGATGTCCTCCAGATACCCCAGGATAACGTCCGTCTCGGGGTCCTCACCCCACTCCTCGACGAAGTCGCCCTCGTCCAGTATCGCCTTGTTTCCAAGCGAGACGATATCCTTGAAACCGACGTCGCGCTCGGCGGCCCAGTCCAGGACGGCCGTCACGAACGCCCCGGACTGGCTCATGAAGGAGATATCGCCCTCGTTGGCCATCTCGTTGCCGAAGGTCGCGTTGAGTCCCTTCGGCGTGGACATCACGCCGAGGCTGTTGGGGCCCACCAGGTTGAGGTCGTACTCCTCTGCGACCTCGCGGAGTTCGCGCTCGCGGGCGGCCCCGTCGCTGCCGGTCTCGCCGAAACCGGCAGTGATGACGACGACGTTCTCGATACCGACTTCGCCGGCCTGGCGGATGGCATCGACGGCGATGTGTGGTGGTACGACGACCACGGCCACGTCGACGGTTCCCGGGGACTCGACATCCTGGATGCCGTCGTAACACGGGAGCTCAAGGACTTGGTCGGCGTTCGGATTGACCGCCAAGACCTCGCCGTCGAACGATGCAAGCAGGTTCTCCGTGATGGCGCGACCGACAGACCCCTCCGACTCTGAGGCCCCTATCACGGCGACCCGTTCCGGCCCAAATAGTGTTGATAGTCGTCCCATTCCTCTCTCTCGAAGTAGCGAGTCCGCGTGGAAATAGCTGCCGAAGGCGGGGTTATGACAGATATAATCCGGTATGATATACGGCTCACAAAAGTAGGTGCTATGTGTCTGGCCGGCCAAGCGGGCCCGATGACAGACGAGACGCTACTGGCCCCGTTCGACCTGGCAGTGATACGCACGACCGCCCAGCGGAACGACGTCGAAGAGGGCGTCTTGCGGGACGCACTCGCCGCCCATCAGCGGACGATGCGGGAGCACCCCGGCGTCGAAGACCTGGTCTACGAGTGGCGCAAACAGTACGACGACCCGGTGCTCGTCCGCACCCCGGACGTGTATATCGTCGCCGTCCCCCCGACTGTCTGGGAGGAGTACGGGGCACACCTGGAACTCGAAGACGGCGTGTTGCCCGCCGTCGTCGCCGTCCACCAGGAGCAGACGATTAGAACCGACGCCGTCGAGAGTACCGAGCTTCCACGGGACCACACTGCGCTCATCGCCGCCCGGGAGTAATCCGAGTGTTCTCGCGGTTACCGTGCTAAAATCACTCATACAATAAAGAGAATTTTGCAAATCCGAAAAACGTTTTTCATGAAGCGAAGTTTTAAGTGCTATCCGCGAGTACATACGAGTGACAATGGCGACACAAGAGCACGTAAACCGCGAGTTCGGAAGCGTAGAGGAGAACGACCTTCGGCTCGACGTAGAGAAGGCCGAGCAGATTATCGACGCCCTGAACCAGGACCTCGCCGACACGTACGTCCTCTATCACCAGGTCAAGAAACACCACTGGAACGTCGAGGGCGCGGAGTTCCGTGACCTCCACCTGTTCCTCGGTGAGGCCGCCGAACACCTCGAGGAAGGGGCCGACGAACTGGCGGAGCGCGCACAGGCCCTGGGCGGGACGCCCATCTCCGGCCCGGC
>JBEQBH010000168.1:0-3638 GCA_041639955.1 Halobacteriales archaeon
TACGGAAGGTCAGACTCCCGGCGGGCATGTCGTCCGAGCGCTCGGAGAGCGTCGAACAGCCCGAAAGGGAAACACTGGTGGCCGCCCCGAGGGCTCGCAGGAGCGACCGGCGCTGTGTGGAGGGCATGAGGCCGCGTTGCCCCGCCTCGACAATAGGCCTGTGGACAAGAGTATAAATCCGTGGCACCCCCAGCCACGAGCATGACTATCTACACCGGTCGCGGCGACCAGGGACAGACCGACCTGCGGACGATGGACCGCGTCTCGAAAGATTCCAGACGAATCGAGGCCTACGGTACGGTCGACGAGGTCAACGCCCTGGTCGGCGTCGTCAGACCGACCGGATACGACGACATCGACGACGACCTGCGGACCGTCCAGAACCACCTCCACATCGTCCAGGCCGACTTCGCGAACCCCAGCCCCGACGAGGACGACCCCCAGATAACCGAGACTCACGTCGAGGAGATAGAGGACATGATAGACGACGCCGACGAGGAGCTGGACCAGCTGGAGTCGTTTATACTGCCGTCGGGTTCGGAACCGGGCGCGAAGCTCCACCACGCGCGGGCGGTCTGTCGCCGAGCAGAGCGGCGCTGTGTCTCGCTGGCCGCCGAGGAGGCTGGCGTCAACGAAACGGCCATCATCTATCTCAACCGGCTCTCTGACACGCTGTTTACCCTCGCGCGGCTGGTCAACAAGCGCGAAGGGATCCGGGAGGAGAGCCCGGAGTACTGAGAGCGTCGTCGGGGGCGACATCGCCGACGGCGAGCGGCGGGTCCGTCCCCGTAGAGTAGAGCGCTTGCCTCGGGGCCCGGGGACCGACCCGTCTGCCTTCGCAACCACTTCCGCCGTCCAACTCTTATTTTCAACTCTGATAGCTGCGGATAACGATTTTTATCGATTCGGAAGCCCTAGGTTAGCAATGAGTTCGATTGAGCAGGGAGATACCGACGGTGTGGAAAAAAGCGAGAGTTTGAGCGATACTCTTTGGGATTCATACACGAGCGCGAGCGAATCCGACCCCGCTTCGGTGGACGAATCTGAGCGACTCCGACACGAGCGGGACTTCTGGCGGGCCATGTTCGACCAGCTCGTCGAAAGCTTTCCCGAGGGGGTGCTGGTGACGACGACCGATGGCACGCTCACACACTGGAACGACGAAATCGCCGCTCACCTGAACATCCCCTCGTCGGACGCGCTCGGTGAGAACGCGTACGACGTTATCGGCACAGAACACAAGGACGAAACGCTCGCAGAGACGGTCGCGCGTACCGGTGACGTGATTCAGGAGGACGGCGTCCGGGAGGTCCCGACGACGGATGCGATATTCCAGACCTACGGGGTACCGCTTCGAGGCCCCGACGGAACGGTGGTCGGCGCGTTCGAGGCTGCGCCCGACGTCTCCGAGCATATCGAGCAACAACGAGAGCTCGAAGCTCTCCAGGAACAGGTGAGCGGGACGGTCCGGGGGAAGCTCGCCGACCTGTCCGACTCTATCGACGACATCGTCGACCTCACCGACGGCATCGAGACGTTCGCACGGCAACAGACGGACCGAGTTGAGCAGGTCTCGGAGGAAGTCGCCGGCCAGTCGGCGGTGATAGAGGAGATAGCGTCGAGTACCCAGCAGGTCAGCCAGTCCGCACAGCAGGCCCAGTCACGGGCACGGGAGGGCGAAGAGACCGCCGAGGATGCAATCGACCAGATGGAGGGGGTCCGGGAGTCGGCCGGCAACGTCGGGGACACGATTGCCGACCTCACTACTCGGGCCGACGAGATGAGCGAGATAATCGACGTGATAAACGACATCGCGGACCAGACGAACATGCTCGCCCTGAACGCGAGCATCGAGGCCGCGCGTGCGGGCGAAGCCGGCGAGGGGTTTTCGGTCGTGGCCGATGAAGTCAAATCCCTCGCGGAGGAGTCACAGACCCAGGCCAGCGAAATCGAGGAGATCGTCACCGAGATGGTCGACGCCACCGAACGGACGGCGGCCGAACTCAGGGAGACAACCGACGAAATCGCCGAGGCTATCGACGCGGTCGAAAAGACGGTCGACTCCCTCAACGGGATACACGACCAGGTCAGCGAAACCGCCACCGCCGCGGAGGAAGTCGCGGACGCCACCGACGACCACGCCGCAAGCACCGAAGAGGTGGCCGCGACGATCGACGAGGCGGCTGACGAGCTTGCCACGCTGAGACAGCAACTCACCGAGTTGAGCGACGTTGCGGACGAACAGTACGAACAGGTCGGGGAAATCGAGGGGTCGGTCGACGAATTAGTGTCCTGAGCGGCCCGGCTATCGGGCTCCGGACGGGCGGTTTGAATCGACACCGCCGGTTAGCTGTTCGGGCACGCCCGGATTCTGTTCCGGTGCAACGCACGCTGTGTCCCAGTTCCGCCTCGTCGGCGCGAGCCGGGCCAGGCCATCGAGAGCGGCCCGTCGGCGGGCCCCGCTCAGTTCGCGGTCTCGGCCAGGACGTCCCAGTCCTCCTCGCGGACGTCGAAGCCCCGCGAGCGAAGCTCCGAGGCCAGTTTACCCGTCTCTACGCCGCCGTAGCTGGCAGCCTGCTCCAGGCTGAGGGTTCCGCCGCGGTACAGCGTCAGCGCCGTCGTGAGGGAGGTGTATGACATCGTGTCCTCGTCTGAGACGTGAGGCGACTCGGTATTAAAGTTTCTCAGACAATAGCTAGCACGACTTAGGGTTTAGTGGCGACATAACCAAAGGAATGTTTAGATATAGGCCTATAATATGGAGAAGAAAATAATCTAATGCCGGAATAACGCCGGCCGGGTGAACGCACGGGACCGCCCCCGGTTCGCAATAGCAAAGTGACCGGCCCGGAACGGTGAGGTATGAAAGCGACTGCGAAGGCTCACCCCATCCAGGGGCTGGTGAAGTACCACGGGATGCGAGACGAGGAGCGGCGGATGCCGTACCACGACAGCATCTCTGTCAGCACGGCGCCGAGTCGGACCAAGACCACAGTCGAGTTCGACCCGTCGCTCGACGCCGACCGCTACGTCATCGACGGCGAGGCAGTCGAGGGCCGGGGCGCCGAGCGCATCGACGCCGTCGTCGACCACGTCCGCGAACTCGCCGGTATCGAGGAGCCGGTCCGGTTCGAGTCGACCAACGACTTCCCGACGAACATCGGCTTTGGCTCCTCGTCGTCGGGCTTTGCCGCGGCGGCGATGGCGCTCGTCGAGGCCGCCGGGCTCGACATGACCCACCCGGAGATATCGACGGTCGCACGCCGGGGCTCCGCGTCGGCCGCTCGCGCCGTGACGGGCGCGTTCTCCCACCTCAAGACTGGCGTCAACGACCGGGACTGCCGCAGCGAGCGCATCGAAACGGACCTCGAAGACGACCTGCGCATCGTCGCAGGGATGGTCCCCTCCTACAAGGAAACCGAGGCCGCCCATAAGGAGGCCGCCGACAGCCACATGTTCCAGGCGCGGAAGGCCCACATCCAGCGCCAGGTCTCGGATATGCGCGACGCCCTCTACGACGCCGACTTCGCTCGCGCGTTCGAGCTGGCCGAACACGACTCGCTGTCGCTCGCGGCGACGACGATGACCGGCCCCGCCGGCTGGGTGTACTGGCAGCCCCGGACCATCGAGATATTCAA
>JBEQBH010000169.1:0-3622 GCA_041639955.1 Halobacteriales archaeon
AGCGCTACTTCGAGACGCTGGAGACGGAGCTCGACTCGGCCATGCGCGTCGCCGAGCGCGCCCGCGAGCGCGGCGGCGACCCCGAGCCGGAGGTTGAGATTCCGACTGCCCGGGACATGGCCGACCGCGTCGAGAACATCCTCGGCATCGACGGCGTCGCAGAGCGGGTCCGTGAGCTCGAAGGCGAGATGTCCCGCGAGGAGGCCGCCCTCGAACTCGTCGAGGACTTCGTCGAGGGCACCGTCGGCGACTACGACACCCGCGAGGGGAAAGTCGAGGGCGCGGTCCGGACCGCCGTCGCCCTGCTGACCGAGGGGGTCGTCGCGGCCCCCATCGAGGGAATCGACCGCGTCGAGTTGCTCGAAAACGACGACGGCACAGAGTTCATCAACGTCTACTACGCCGGCCCGATTCGCTCCGCCGGCGGGACGGCACAGGCGCTGTCGGTGCTCGTGGCCGACTACGCCCGCGCGCTGCTTGGCATCGAGCAGTACAACGCTCGCGAGGAAGAAATCGGCCGCTACGCCGAGGAGATAGACCTCTACGACAAGGACACCGGCCTCCAGTACTCGCCCAAGGAAAAGGAGACGAAGTTCATCGCCGAGCACATGCCCATCATGCTGGACGGCGAGGCCACCGGTGACGAGGAAGTGTCGGGCTACCGGGACCTCGAACGGGTGGACTCGAACTCCGCCCGCGGCGGCATGTGTCTCGTCCTCGCGGAGGGCATCGCGCTGAAGGCGCCGAAGATACAGCGCTACACCCGCAATCTGGACGAGATCGACTGGCCGTGGCTCCAAGACCTTATCGACGGCACGATAGGCGAAGACAGCGAGGCCGACCAGGGGGAGACCGACGACGACGCGAGCGGCGACGCCGCGAGCGAGGATGCAGACGACGAGGACGGCGAGGAGCGGGCCGGTCCGCCACGGGTCGAACCGGCCAAGAAGTACCTCCGGGACCTCATCGCCGGCCGCCCGGTCTTCTCCCATCCCTCCAAGTCCGGCGGTTTCCGCCTGCGCTACGGCCGGGCCAGGAACCACGGCTTCGCGACCGCCGGGGTCCATCCGGCGACGATGCACCTGGTCGACGACTTCCTCGCGACTGGCACGCAGATAAAGACCGAACGGCCCGGGAAAGCCGCCGGCGTCGTCCCCGTGGACTCAATCGAGGGGCCGACGGTGCGACTGGCCAACGGCGACGTGCGGCGCATCGACGACGTGGAGACGGCCCGCGAAATCGGCAACGGCGTCGAGAAGATACTTGACCTGGGGGAGTACCTCGTCAACTACGGCGAGTTCGTCGAGAACAACCACCCGCTGGCCCCGGCCTCGTATACGGTCGAGTGGTGGGAACAGGACTTCGAGGCCGCCGGCGCGGACGTCCAGGCGATGCGGGACGACCCGGGCATCGACCTCGCCGACCCCGGCGCCGCCGAGGCGCTTTCCTGGGCCAGCGACTACGACGCCCCGCTACACCCCAAATACACCTACCTCTGGCACGACGTGACAATCGAGCAGTTCGAGGCGCTCGCCGACGCCGTCGAGGCCGGAGAGGTAGCCACCACGGACGGCGCCGTCATGGAAAGCGGCGAGCGGCCAGCCACGGACGGCGACCTCGTCCTCGAAAACGCCGACCTCGTTCGGGCGGCGCTCGAACGCCTGCTCGTCGAACACACGCAGGACGACGACCGCCTGGTCGTGGAGGACTGGCTCCCGCTCGTCCGCACGCTGGGGTTCGACCGGTCGCTGTCCCGAGACTGGACCCCCGACGACCTCTCCGAGCACGCTCGGACCTACGGCGAGCAGGAGGCGAGCGACGCCATCGGCTACGTCGACGACGAACTGGGCGACGTGGCGGGTCGCAACGCCATCGAGGCGGTCAACGAGGTCTCGCCGTTCGAGGTCCGCGAGCGGGCGCCGACCCGCATCGGCAACCGGATGGGCCGCCCCGAGAAGTCCGAGCGCCGGGACCTCTCGCCGGCCGTCCACACGCTCTTTCCCATCGGCGAGGCCGGGGGCTCACAGCGGGACGTGGCCGCCGCGACGAAACACTCGGACTCGATGACGGAGACGCCGGGCCACGTGGAGGTCCAAGTGGCGAGGCGGCGCTGTCCCGACTGTGGCACCGAGGGCCACGAGGCCCGCTGTCCGTCGTGTGGGGCGCTGGCCGGGACGATATACGTCTGTCCGGACTGCGAGAACGAGGTCGACCCCGACGAGTCCGGCCGGGCCGAGTGCGAGCGGTGTGAGACGCTGGCCTCGCCGACACAGTACAAGGAGCTTGACCTCCGGGAGATATACCGGGACGCGCTACAGAACGCCGAGGAGCGCGAGACGGCCTTCGAGACGCTGAAAGCCGTCAAGGGGCTCACGAGCGAGGCCAAGCTCCCCGAGCCGATGGAGAAGGGGATTCTCCGGGCGAAACACGACGTCTCGGCGTTCAAGGACGGCACCGTCCGCTACGACATGACCGACCTGCCCGTGACGGCGCTCAGACCCGCGGAACTCGACGTCGATCCAGAGCGCCTGCGGGCGCTTGGCTACGAGACCGACATCCACGGCGACCCCCTGACCCACCCGGACCAGCTGTTCGAGCTGAAAGTCCAGGACATCGTCCTCTCGGAGGGCGCCGCCGAACACATGCTCCAGACCGCCGCCTTCGTCGACGACCTCCTGGAGCAGTACTACGGGCTCGACCGGTACTACGAGTTCGACGACCGCGACGACCTGGTCGGAGAGCTGGTCTTCGGGATGGCCCCGCACACCAGCGCGGCGACAGTTGGGAGAGTTGTCGGGTTTACGACAGCCGCCGTTGGTTACGCGCATCCGTACTTTCACGCCGCTAAGCGGCGGAACTGCGATGGAGACGAAGATTGCGTGATGCTCCTCATGGACGGTTTATTGAATTTCAGTAAATCATATCTTCCTGATAAAAGAGGCGGGCGCATGGACGCCCCGCTCGTGATGTCCTCCCGCATCGACCCCTCCGAAATCGACGACGAGGCCCACAACATGGACATCATGGAGCGGTACCCCCGGGAGTTCTACGAGGCGACGCGGGAGCTCACCGACCCCGCCGAGGTCGAGGACATCATGACCATCGCCGAGGAGACGCTGGGCACCGACCGCGAGTACACCGACTTCCGGCACACCCACGATACCACGAACATCGCCGCGGGGCCGGACCTCTCGGCGTACAAGACGCTGGGGTCGATGGAGGAGAAGATGGACGCCCAGTTGCACCTCTCGCGGAAACTGCGGGCCGTCGTGGAATCGGACGTGGCCGAGCGCATCATCGAGTACCACTTCCTGCCGGACCTCATCGGGAACCTCCGCGCCTTTTCGCGCCAGGAAGTGCGCTGTCTGGACTGCGGCGAGAAGTACCGCCGGATGCCCCTGACCGGCGACTGCCGGGAATGTGGCGGCCGCGTGAACCTCACCGTCCACCAGGGCTCGGTCAACAAGTACATCGACACCGCGATTCGGGTCGCCAACGAGTTCGGCGCCAGAGACTACACCAAACAGCGACTGCAGATTCTGGAGACCAAGATAGAGTCCGTGTTCCAGAACGACCACAACAAGCAGTCCGGCATCGCCGATTTCATGTAGCCAGACCCTTC
>JBEQBH010000170.1:0-3620 GCA_041639955.1 Halobacteriales archaeon
CTCGATATCGACCGCCTGTACGAACACCTCGTCCAGAAGATGTCCGGCGAGGGGTCGGTCGAGGGCGTCACCGTCACCGCCATCGCTGGCATCGAAATCGCGCTGCACGACCTGGCGGGGAAGATTCTGGAGGTCCCCGCCTACCAGCTGCTGGGCGGGAAGTACCGCGACGAGATGCGGGTCTACTGTGACTGTCACACCGAGGAAGAGGCAGACCCCGAGGCCTGTGCCGACGAGGCCCGCCGCGTCGTCGACGAACTGGGCTACGACGCCCTGAAGTTCGACCTCGACGTGCCAAGCGGCCTGGAGAAAGACCGCGCGAACCGCCACCTCCGCTCGGGCGAGATCCGCCACAAGGCCGAAATCGTCGAGAAGGTCACCGAGGAGGTCAAAGACGAGGCCGACGTGGCCTTCGACTGTCACTGGACGTTCTCCGGCGGGTCGGCGAAACGGCTGGCCGACGCCATCGAGGAGTACGATGTCTGGTGGCTCGAAGACCCGGTACCGCCGGAGAATCTCGAAGTCCAGGAGGAAGTCACGAAGTCCACGACGACGCCCATCACCGTCGGCGAGAACCGCTACCGCGTGACCGAGGAGCGTCGCCTCATCCAGAACCAGGCCGTCGACATGGTCGCGCCGGACCTGCCAAAGGTCGGCGGGATGCGCGAGACGCGCAAAATCGCGGACGTGGCGAACCAGTACTACATCCCGGTCGCCATGCACAACGTCGCCTCGCCGGTCGCGACGATGGCCAGCGCACAGGTCGGCGCAGCCGTCCCGAACTCGCTCGCCGTCGAGTACCATTCCTACGAGCTGGGCTGGTGGTCGGACCTAGTCGAGGAGACCGTCATCGAGGACGGGTACATCGAGATTCCCGAGGAGCCCGGTTTGGGCGTCACGCTGGATATGGACGCCGTCGAGGAGCACATGGTCGAGGGCGACGAGCTGTTCGACGAGGCGTAGGCGTCCTGTCGGCACCCGGTCCGCTACTCGTCGCCGAACCGCTCTCTGATGGCCTGTCGGTCTAGCTTCTCCGGCCCCGAGGTGGGCATCTCGTCGACGAACGCCAGGTGTTTCGGGACCTTATACCCCGCGAGCCGTCCCGCACAGAACGTTTCGATGTCGCCAAGCGTCAGTGAGTTGTCGCCCTCGACGACGGCTTTGCCGACCTCGCCCCACTGTGTGTCCGGGACCGACACCACCACCACCTCGTCGATGCGGTCGTGCTCTGAGAGAACCGATTCGACTTCCGCCGGGTAGACGTTCTCGCCGCCGCTGACGAACATCTCCTTCTTGCGGCCCTCGATGCGGTAGTAGCCATCGGCGTCGACGCTGGCGAGGTCGCCCGTCGACACCCACCCGGAGCCGAAGGTCGCCTCGGTGGCCTCGCTGTCGAGATACCCCGTAGCCGCGTGGGGCGAACGCAGTTCGAGTTCGCCGACGGTGCCGGTCTCGACGGGGTCGCCGTCGTCGACGACGCGGGCGTCGACGTGCATCGCCGGCTTGCCGACGGTGTCGGCTTTCGTCCCCGGCCAGCCGTCGGGCATCGCGAAGTTGTTGGGGCCACACTCGGTGAGTCCGTACCCCTGCGAGAGGTCGATACCTCGGTCCCACCACCGCTCCATGACGGACTGTCGGCAGGGGCCGCCGCCGGATTTGACGATTCGCAGCGACGAGAGGTCGGTGGTCACCCAGTCGCTGTGGTCGGTCAGCATGCGCAGGACGGCGGGCACCGCCACGAGAACCGTGGCCCCTTCGCGTTCGACGGTCGCGAGCAACTGCCCGGGGTCGAACTCGCGGGCTATCACTACTGTGGCGCCCATATGCCAGAGGGGAACCGTAACGACGTTCCAGCCGCCGGTGTGGAACATGGGGAACGTAAGCGGCGTCACGTCGTCGTCGCGCAGCCCCCACGAGGCGATTGTGTTCAGCGAGTTCCAGACGATGGCCCGGTGGCTGACGGCCGTCTCCTTTGGCGCTCCGGTCGAGCCACCGGTGTGTAAGAGCAGATGGGTGTCGTCGGGCGACAGGTCGGGCGTCTCGACGGGGCTGTCGTCGTCGGGCAGTGTGCCGGCGTAGGTCGACGTGTCGGCGGATTCCTCGCCGTCCGCGCCCGCGTCGTCACCGGCCTCCATACGCAGCACGGTCGGCGCCGCGGTGTCCGCGTCGGCAAGCGCCGACCGGGTCGCGGCCAGAAACTGCGACTCGACCGCGAGCACGTCGGGGTCGACCCGGTCGAGCAACTCGGCGAGTTCGGGTGGCGCGAGCCGGTGGGAAAGCGGCGCGAGGACGCTCCCGGTCTTGGCCGTCGCGAGGAACAGGTCGACGACCGCGGGGCGGTTCCGCGAGACGACGGCGACGCGGTCGCCGCGCTCGATGCCGTTCGCGCGGAGTAGTCGGCTCGCGCGGTTCGCCCGGCGGTCGAGCGCCGCGTACGTGAACCGCTCGCCGGTGGTCGCGTCGACCAGCCCCACCCGGTCGGGGGTCAACTGGGCACGCTTCTCGCTCCAGGCGCCGACCCACGCCCCCGGGCCGTCGGTAAACTCAGACATCGGCCAGGAACCCCCGGAGTGCGGCGTTGACGTCGTCTGCCCGTTCGATGAAACACAGATGCGGCGCGCCGTCGAGTTCGCGGTAGTCGGCGTTCGGGAGCCGGTCGGCCAGCAGGCGGCCGTTCTCGACGGGGACGACGCGGTCGGCGGTCCCGTGGACGACGAGCGTCGGAACGGTGATGTCGCCGAGTCGGGCAGCGACATCGAACGCCTCGACGGCGGCTGCCTGCCAGGCGAGCGCCCGCTCGCTCGCATCGCTCTCGACCCGCCAGTCGACGATGCGTTCGACGAGGTCGTCGTTGTCCCGCATGAACGACTCCGTCATCGCCGGGGCCATCTTGTATCGACACCGTTCGCGCTCGTCGTAGCCCTCGGGTACGTCGAAGATGCGCTGTCGTGTCGCCTCCGGTGTCGGGACTGCCTCGGGACCGCCGGGCGTCGTACACAGCAGCGCCAGCGAGTCGGCTCGCCCGTGGTCGAGGGCGAACTGCTGGGCTATCATCCCGCCCATACTGGCCCCGACAACGTGTGCCGACTCGACGCTGGCGTCGTCCAGTACGGCCGCAAGGTCATCGGCCATCTCGCCGATGGTGTAGGGACCGTCCGGCGTGTCGGAGTCGCCAGTGCCGCGATTGTCCCAAAGAATCGTCTCGTACTCCCCGAGTGCCCGGCGTTGCCAGCGCCACATCCAGCGGCCGTACCCCAGTCCCTCGACGAAGGCGACTGTCTCGGCCTCGGGCGACCCGTCGCGTTCGTAGAACAGACTGACGCCGTCGTTGGTCGCGGTCGGCATGGGGGGACTACGTAGCCCGCCCGTTTCAAACTGTGTCGGTGCGCGCTCGCCGGCCAATCGAGTGAGTCTGTCACACAGCCACTCGCGTCCGAAAATTCAACTGCGTGAATAGGTTCAGAAAGCGGTTTCTCATGAACAACCACAGGGGACTCGACCGCAGAACCTCCCTGATTCAATAATGTTTTAGGCGTCGCATTTGGAGAGACTGGTATGACTTTGCACGCCAGAGAGATAAACCAAGACGTACGTGAGCTTGGTGAGCTCCTGGGCGACGT
>JBEQBH010000171.1:0-1394 GCA_041639955.1 Halobacteriales archaeon
GTTCCGCGAGGTCGTTGCGGTCGGCCCGGACGAACGCTTCCAGCAGTTCGCCGAAGCCGCCGTAGATGTCGGTCCCGGGCTCGTCGGCCAGTCGGTCCGCGACGCCCGCGGCCGCGTGGCCGAGGTGCCGGTCGTGGAAGTCCAGCCGAGCGATTGCGGCGTCCTGGCCGACGGCGGCTTCACGGCGGGCCAGATACCCTGCGAACTCCAGTTCGTAGGTCAGCGCGTCGTGGTTGTCCCGCTCCTCCTGGTCGATTTCCAGGCCGTAGTGGCTGTAGGCCCGCGAGAGGTCGAGGTTCACGTCGTTCCAGGAGTGGTCCGGCCGGTATTTGGACTCGTACAGCGGGACCGGCGGCCCCTCCGCCTCCAGCGAGCCGTCGGTCCGGTCCGTGTACTCGCTGTAACCGAGCTCGAAGATGTCGTTGTAGCGGGCCGCGAGCGTCTCGTAGTCGTCGTCGGTGGTGAGCGGCGGGACGGTCACGTCAAGGCCCGTCCGGTCGAGACAGGCTCTCAGATCGGCTTCCAGCGTCCCGTCGGCCGCCGCGCTGTGGAACGACTCCTCGGGGTACTCGAACGCCTTGGCGAGCGTCGCGTACACCGCGCCGCGGGCGGCCGCGTCCTCGCCGATGTCGTCCATCGGGTCGGTTGGCGTCGTTGCCATTACTCGGCCCCCCGCGTGCGGTAGATGCCGAAGCTGGTGACGCCGACGACAGCGACGATGGCGATGCCGGCGAGGCTCCACAGCAGCGTCTCGTAGGGCGGACCTTGCGGGCCGCCACTGAACGGGTAGTAGTGCCACTCGCTGACCGCTTTCTGGCCGGACCGCTCGCCGTTGGAGCCGTTCCAGACGGCGAAGGCCACGTCAAGGTCGCCGTCGGTCCGCAGATCGGTCCGGTTCTCGCTTGGCGCGTCCAGTTGACGCGAGTACACCACCGTCCAAGTGGCGTTTCCGCCAGTGCCGCTGTGACTCGCGTTCGCCTGCACGGTCGGGTTCTGGAACGGCGTGGTCGAGCCAGCGCCGCCGGCCAGCAGTTCCTGGGTCCCGGTCGTCCCGCTCCAGTACCAGACGTTGACCCGGTTGTCCGGGCCGCCCATCGCTATCGGCGGCCGGGAACTCGTGTTCGACGGGAACTGGACCGCGACGGCGTCGGCGAACTCCCGCGTGGCGCTTGCGTTCACGTCCCGGGTCGCGTCGTGCCACTCCAGGCGGACGTACAGCCGTTCGTCGGTCCGGACGGCCTGGACGTCGACCGTCTCGATTGACGTGTCATCAGCGTTCGGGACGCTACTCGGGGCGCTCGAAAGCGGCACGTCCGAGGCCGGGACTTCCTCCCAGCCGTCCGCGTCGGGTTCGGCGAGGTCGGCCGTCGATACCTCCGAAACCGGAATCTCGT
>JBEQBH010000171.1:1404-3599 GCA_041639955.1 Halobacteriales archaeon
CGTGCGTCGGTGGTCAGTCATCGTTGACCACCCCCTGAGCACGCTCAGGGGCGGCCAACTGGGACCGCTCGCGGGCATCGCCCGCTCGCGTTTCCGAGCCGCGTAGCGGCTCGCTACTCATCATCGAAGACCTCCAGCCGGTACTGTTTGGCCGGGTTCTTGTCCTGGAGCAGTTCCATCAGCTCGCTGTCACCGCCCTGTCGGACGCGCTGTCGGTGGGCGTCGATGGTGTCGAGCGCCTGGTCGACGCCGTCGCCGAACAGGTTCCGCAGGTACTGCCGGGGAATCCGGTCGATGTCGACCGTCTCCCCGTCCTCCGTGTGCTGGCCGGGGGCGAAGGGCGGGATGTAGTAGACGTTGGGCTGGGTCCGGAACTCCGGATGGAGCGGCAGGGCCACCTCGTACTCCTCGACGAGCTTGTAGATGGGGCCGTCCTCGTCGTCGAGGAAGCCGACCAGGCGGAGCTGGGGCGGACACTCCTCGGCACAGGCCGGGGCGAACGTCTCCCCGTCGGGGCCTTCCCCTTCGATGCGGGGGTAACAGAAGATGCACTTCTCGGACTTCTTCGAGACAGTGTTGTAGTACACCTTCTTGTACGGACACCCCTCGACGCAGTAGCGGTAGCCCCGGCAGCGGTCCTGGTCGACGAGGACGATGCCGTCCTCCTGGCGCTTGTACAGCGCCGAGCGCGGACAGGCCTCGACACAGGAGGGGTGGGTGCAGTGGTTGCAGATGCGCGGGAGGTAGAAGTAGTAGCTGTTGGGGTACTCGCCGGCCCCCTGGTCCTCGTCCCAGTTCGGCCCCCACTCCGCGCCGTCGCGGGGGCGCAGCGGCTCGTCGCTGCCCTCGTACATGATCTCCTCGTGGTTGAACTCCCAGGCGCGGCCGTAGTCCTCCTCGTCGGGAATCTCGCCGGGCGAGCGGTCCGAGTGCTCGCTCGACTCCCAGCCGCCGCCGGAGTCCTCCCAGCCGCGGGGGTAGCCCTCGCCGGGCTTGGTCTCGACGTTGTTCCAGTACATGTACTCGCTGCCGCCGTCCTCCGTCCAGAGGTTCTTGCAGGCGATTGTACACGTCTGGCAGCCGATGCACTTGTTCAGGTCCATCACCATCGCGACCTGGTGGTCGACGCCGTCGGCGACGTTGACCAGCGTGTCCTCTTCGCCCTGATCGTCCTGTTGGTCGGTACTCATTCGGTGTCACCTCCGCTCGGTCGGACATCGACACGCACGTCGCTGTTGACCCCGGTCGGCCCCCAGTAGTTCGGGAAGAAGTGCAGGTGTTCTCCGGTGTCTTCCGGGTACTGGACCAGCTGGGTCGGCTTCATGTACATCGGGACGAGCGTGTTGAAGTTGTCCCGGTCGGGGTACTGGAACTTCTCCCAGGAGAAGAAGTGCCGGATCGTCCCCGGTTCGCTGGAGGGGTAGATCTTCGCCTGCACCTCGACGCTTCCGAGGTCGTTGTACACCTCCACGGTGTCGCCGTCTTCGATGCCGCGCTCCTCGGCGTCCTCGGGGTTCAGATACACCACGGGCTCACCGCGCTGGAGCCTGAGCATCTTGGTGTCGTCGCGCCACGTCGAGTGGATGGACCAGCGACCGTGGGGCGTGTTGTACGACAGCGGGTAGTCGCCGCCGGTGTTTTCAGGCCCCTCCTTGTGGGTCGGAAGCTCCTCGCCGAGTTCGAGGTACCAGTCGTGGTCGATGTAGTACTGCTGGCGGCCAGTGAAGGTCGGCCAGGGGTTCTTGTCGTGGACGTAGTCCTGCCACGGGACGTAGGCCTCGCCGTCTTTGATGTCCGAACTCCAGTGGTCGCCGGCTTCCAGGAACCGCTGTGGCTGCTCGTCGATATCGTCGAAGGTGATCTGCTCGTCGCTGTCCTCGGGGTTGGTCTCCTCGGAGTGTTCGAGGATGAACTCCGCCGCGGCTTTGTCTTCGACGAGTCCTTCTTCCTCGCCGGTCTCCCAGTCGCGGACGTAGTCGTCGTAGATGGTCGTGAGATCGATGGTCCGGTCGAACTTGCGGTCCTCGATAGGCTCGACATCGCGTTCCTGGGCCCGCTCCTGTATTTTCTCGGCGAGCAGGCGGAATATCTCCCAGTCGGTCTTGGCCTCGCCCAGCGGTTCGACGGCCGGCGTGAACGGGTGCACGTAGGTGTGCATGTCCGTCTCCGAGAGGTCGTACTTCTCGTAGTGGCTG
>JBEQBH010000172.1:0-3597 GCA_041639955.1 Halobacteriales archaeon
ACGAGCAGCGACTCCCCGCTCGCGCTCTCGACGTACACCGAAAACCGCGACCGCTCGACGCCGTCAGTGGCGTCCACGCCGCGGTCTGCAAGGCGCTCACGCAGTCGGTCGTCGGGGTCGCGAGCGCGCTCGCAGGTGTCACAGTCACAACCGATGGTCGGTGTGCCCGTCGTGTCGCCGGTGCCCAGCAGCGTGACCTCCATCGGTAAACAGTCCCGTGGCGACGCCCCTAAGTGCCGCGTTTCTCGCCTACTCGTCGGCTCCCGACAGCCAGCGTTCGACCTCGAGGCGCCAGGGGGAGACGCCTCGCTCGCCATTCCGTCGAAGCGGTCCCTGTGGTCACGCCTCGCTACTCCACGGCTCGCTTCGCTCACCGTTCTGTCGAGGCCTCCCTACGGTCGGCCTCGCTACTCCTCGGTCGTCAGGTCGCCCGGCTCGACGCCCTGCTTTCGGGCCGCCTCGGCGAGAATCTCCGTGGCGCGAGTCTCGCCCACGTCGTCGACGAGACAGTCGATGAAACCGCCAAGCAGCGCCGGCTTGATGCGGAGGTCGACAAACTCTACCCGTCCCTCGGCGACAACCACGTCGATGTCCCACTCGCCGGCCTCGGGGTCGGTCATGCGTACGTCGACCCACTCGTCGGCCGACTCGTCCGTCTCCGTGAACACGTCGGTGGTGCCGTCTGTTTCAGTGGCTGTGTCGTCCGTCATACCACACCGTCAACGCGCGAGAACATAACGTAGGACTGAGCCGCGCACACACCCGTCACGGCGGAGGGCGGGGGATATATTTCCGTCGTCGCCCTGTAGCGAATATGACCTTTGTCGTGCCCTTCGACGGCACCCCGCGCACCGTCGCCGCGCTCGAACGCGCCCGCGAGTTCGGCGGGGCGCTCGGGGAGGAGCTGCTCGTGGTGAGCGTCATCCCGCAGAACAACGCCGCCTACGCCCGAGAGCGGGGGTGGCTGGCCGCCGACGAACCGTTCGATATGGAGACCATCGTGACGACACTGCGCGAGCAGGCGGCCGATATCGCGCCCGGCGCGGCCTTCGAGTACGAGCGCTGTAGCCGGAGTGTCACTGCCAACCGCATCGCAAAGCCCGTCAGGAAGGTCGCAAAGCGAAACGGCGCCGATATGGTCTTTGTCGGCTCGGACAGCGCCGGCCGACTCACGACGACGGCCTCGAGCGTCGGCAACCGCATCGCCACCGACGGCAGCTACGACGTAGTGTTGGTCAGAAGCAGGTAGCGACGGTCAGTGGTCGTGGTCGTGCCCGCCGTCGGAGGCCGCGTCGGCGCCGTCGTCGGTGAAGTCCCCGCCCGCGACCAGGGCGTCGTGGTCGCCGTCTATCATGTCCATGTTCTTGAGGTTGTCACGCTCCTCGAAGTCCTTGATGGCGTCCTCCAGGTCGTCCTGTGTGAGCGTGGTGCGCTCCTCGGTCAGGGCCTCCAGTACCGCCTCCCGCAGCACCATCCGGAGGTCGCTGCCGGTCAGACCCTCTGTGAGGTCGGCCAGTGTCTTCGGGTCGAAGTCGGAGATGTCCATCTGCCGGGTGACGATGCGGAGGATGTCGGCGCGCATGTCGCGGTCCGGCTTGGGGAAGTTGACGATTTCGTCGAAGCGGCGCCACGCCGCCGCGTCGAGCTGGTCCGGGTGGTTCGTCGCGCCGATGAGCAGGACCTCGTCCTGAATCAGGGATATCTCGTCGATGCTCTTCAGGAGGGTGTTGACCGCGCGCTTGATGGCGGCGTGCTCGTCCGACGAGCGGGTCTTGGCGACGAAGTCGAACTCGTCCATAAAGAGGATACACGGGGAGAGCCGCTTCGCCACCTCGAAGACCTTCTCGACGTTCTTGGCCGTCTCGCCGAGATACTGGCTCGTTATCATCGACAGTTTCACCTCGACGAAGGGGAGGTCGAGGTCGTGGGCCAGCGCGCGGGCGACGCTCGTCTTCCCGGTGCCCGGCGGGCCGACAAAGAGGAGCTTGCCTATCTCGCGCAGCCCGATGCGGGCCAGGTAGTCGCGGTGTTCGATGGCCTTGACTATCTTCTGTATCTCGCCTTCCTGGTCGGGGGTCAGAACGAGGTCGTGCAGCGTCGTCTCGACCTCCGCGGGCGCGCGAACGTCCACGAGGTCGAGCATCTCCTCGTCGTCCTCGTCGTCGCTGTCGAAGGCCTCCTCCAGCATCGCGTCGATGAAGGCGCGGTCGGCCCGCGCGGGACGGTTCCCCTCGCGGGCGTCGTCGTACTCGACGTCGTAGTCGTCGCCGTACTCGGCCGCAAGCACCGGGTTCGACTCGATAGTGCCCGCGTCGGCCCGCTCCAGGAACCACTCCTCGGCGAGGTCCCGGTCGGTAAAGGAGATGGTCCCCGAGAAGTCGTCCCGGTCGGTGAACATCAGCCCGGAGACGGCACTCCAGGGCCGCTCGACGCCGGTGGCCTCCCGCGCCGTAGATGTCGTCGCCGACAGCGGCCGCTCGATGTCGCCGTCGCTCCAGAACACCGCCCGGTAGGCCGGCGGCAGGTCGTCGGGGTCGAGGTCCCGTCGCTCGCTGTAGATAGTCGTCGTCAGCAGGAACTCCACGACGTCCAGTTCCGGATTGCTCATTCCCACGCAGTTTACCCCGGGATGGGCATAAGTGACTCGAAGCGTCTCGCCGGGTCGTCGACCGTGCTGCGTGCACACAGGGGAGCTACTGAACTTATATCATATGTATGTGTAAAAGATACTATGAGAACAGACGGACTGTTATCTAGGGTGTATCGCGGTCGTATCGGGACACCGACCACGGACGACGAGGTGTACGGCTACTGGCTGTTCGTCGCTGGCATCGTGCTGGGCGTGCTCGGACTCGCGCTGTTCTATGGCTCGCCCTCCCGGTCGGGGCTGCGGGAGTTTGGCTACGTCTTCGCCGCAGTCGGAGTCGTCGCGCTCTTTGTCGGACCGACGATGCGGCTCCCGCTGTCGCGGACGGCGCTTTTCGTCTCGTATGCGGCCGCGCTGGTCTGTCTGGCCGCGACGCTGTGGTTCACCTTCATCTACCCGGCCGGCTGGACCGGGCCAGAGGGGAACCCGGCGGTCACGCTGTACATCGGCGGGCTGGCGCTCGCGGCGGTCGGCGCCGTCGTCGCGCCGCTGCTGACGGGGCGGGCGGAGGCCTACGAGCGGACCCGCGCGGAGGCAGACGAGGCCACCGCCGAACGGAACGAGCGGGCCGAGGACCTGGTAGCCAGCGAGTCGGCCCGCGAGGACCTCGCGGAGCTGCTCTCGGCCACCGAGGGCGAGCTCGACGCCGCCCAGGTCGCCATCGCCGCCGCGATGGAGAGCAAGGCCACCTTCGAGCTGTACGCCGACAGGGCGGGCAAGTACCGCTGGCGGCTCCGCCACCGCAACGGCAACGTCATCGCCGACAGCGCACAGGGGTACGCCTCGCGCCAGAAAGCGATGCAGGGACTACACAGCGTCCAGCGCAACGCCGCTGGCGGCGCCGTCGTCCTGCTGGAAGACGCCACGGAGGACGATACCGTCGAGGACGTCCCCGAGGTACCCGCGGCCGACAGCCAGGGGACCTTCGAGTTGTTCGAAGACAAGGGCGG
>JBEQBH010000173.1:0-3579 GCA_041639955.1 Halobacteriales archaeon
AACTCGGCGTCGTCGCCGGGTCGTCGGTCCGGTGGCAGCCGCTGGGCGCGACCGACCGCCCCGTCGTCACCGACGGCCCCGGGGAGGTCCGGGCCTTCACGCTCCCGGACGCCCCGAAGGCACCGCTTGCACCGATACGGAACGCCACCTCGCGGGTGTATCTCGCGGGCTATACGCTCTCCTCGGAGCGCGTCGCCGACGCGCTGGTCGCGGCCAAGCGACGGGGCGCTGACGTGCGCGTCCTGCTGGAGGGCCAGCCTATCGGCGGGCGCACTCGCGCCGAAGCGACGACCCTCGACCGACTGCACGAGGCGGGTGTCGCAGTCCGCCTCGTCGCCGGACCGCGGGCGCGATACCGCTACCACCACGCGAAGTACGCCGTCGCGGACGGCCACGCAGTGGTCCTGACCGAGAACTGGAAGCCCGCCGGGACGGGCGGAAAGAGCAGCCGCGGGTGGGGTGTCACGACGGAGCAGGCCCGGGTCGTCTCCGGGCTGGCCGCCACCTTCCGCGCGGACGCCGGCTGGCGAGATGCGGTGACATGGAAGGACTACCGTCAGGGGCGGTCGTTCCAGCGCGGGGAGACTGCAAGCGGCAGTTATCCCTCGAACTTCGACGCGACGACCGTCGCGGTCGAACGGACTGAACTGCTGGTGACACCCGACAACGCACAGGCCGCGCTCGTCACCGAACTCGACGCCGCGAACGACTCCATCGACGTCGTACAGCCGACCGTCGGCGGCTGGGACGAGCCGCTCATGCGGGCGCTGCGGCGAGCTGCGAAACGCGGCGTCGAGGTCAGGCTCCTCCTGAGTTCGGCGTGGTACGCCCGCGAGGAGAACCAGCGGACCGTCGAGCGGTTCAACGCCTGGGCCGACCGGACCGGCTCGCCCCTGACGGCGAAGCTGGCCGACCCAGGGGACCGGTACGCGAAGATACACGCCAAGGGCGCCGTACTCGACGGCGACCGGGTACTGGTCGGGAGCCTCAACTGGAACGAACAGGCCGCCACCGTCAACCGCGAGGTGGTGGTCGTGTTACACGGCGCGGCGGTCGCGGACTACTTCGGGCGCGTGTTCGAGCGCGACTGGAGCGGCGGGCGGCCGTCGGTGCCGTTAGGTATCGTCGTCGGCGTCCTCGGCGCGCTGGCGGTCGCCGCGTTGGCCGCCAGGCGCGTCCGGTTCGCGTCGTAGCGAGGACTCGACCGCAGAAAACTGCTCGACGTTAGCTCAGACGTCGTCGGGCAGGGCCGTCGAACTCGCCAGTTCCTCGTCGAGTTCGGCGTCGGCCATCTTCTCGACCAGGGCGTCGACGACCTCGCTGCGCATCCCCTTGACGAACTTGATAGAGCCGACGACGAGGTGGCCGCCACCCGAGACGCCGCCGCCGTCGACCTCCTCGGTCAGTTCGGTGACGTACTGGGGGATGTCAAGGCGGACACCGTCCGACCGGAGGACGGCGAAGTCGGGACCGTACCCGATAGTGATGACGGGGTCACCGGTCTCGGCGACTTTCGCGTCGTGGACCTCGCCGGTCGTCTTCCCCGGGGCGGGGTAGGTAAAGCGGTAGGCGTGGTTCTCGACGTCGAGCGTGTAGAGGTGCGCGCCGTTGTCCAGGCGCTCGTGTTCGACGTGTTCCATCGCGGCGTCGAGTTGCTGGTCGACGTCGCGCTGGGCTTTCTCGGCGAGTTGGGCCACGAGTTCGCCGTGACGGTCGCGGTCGTCGCAGTCGACGTTGAGCACGTCGGTTATGAGCTGCTCGCCGGCGCTGTAGCGCAGCCAGTGGGTCGCGTAGTCGAGCGCCTCCCCGATGTCCCGCAGGTCGCGCTCGTCGTAGCCCTGCTGTTCCGCCAGCGCGAGGTAGTCGGGCATCGCCTCGCCCTCCGAGCGGTCCGAGAGGCCGGCGACGGCAGGCACGTGTTGGAGCTCTTCGGTAAGGTCCGGGGCTATCATCCGCGCCAGTTCGACACACATCATCCCGGTGGTGATGCGGTAGTCCTCGTCGTGGAGGTACGGGTTGACGTGTTCGGCGATAAGCGGCTCGACAGCCTCCGGGTCCGGATGGTGGTGGTCGACGACGACCACGGGGATGTCGTAATGCCGGAGGTTCCGGTAGGCGGGCGTGTCCTCCTCGGTGGAGCCGTTATCGAGCATCAGGACCAGGGGGAGCTTCTGGCCGTGTCGAGTCCGGTCCTCCAGCGCGAAGTTGAGGTCCCGGGTGACGTCTTCCATCTCGTAGTACGGCGCCTTGCTCGGCAACCGCTTGAGGAGGTGCTGGGGCGCGTCGCTGTCCTCGTAGTGGTCGGCGATGAACCGTTCGAGCGCCACCTGCATGGGGACGCTCGCACAGAGCCCGTCGCCGTCGGCGTGGTGGCGCATCCGGATGGGCCGGCCTTCCAGGACGGTCTTCCGGAGTTCGGTGGCGACCTGTCGGAGGTCGTCCCACAGCTTCTCGAAGGCGGGCCACTCGACGAGCGGGTCGATGTCGGCGGGTTCGGCGGCCGCTTCGAGGGCGTCGTCGAGGGTCGCTTCGACGTCGGCCGCCTCGTCGCCGTCGAGGCGCGCCAGCGCGTCGACTTCCACCTGAACGCCGCCGTCGCGCTCCTCGGCCCGACCCGAGACGCGGACGATGTCGTCGATTTCGACGTCCGGGTGGGCACGGACACCCGCTTCCTCGAAGGCCGCACACGGGACGACGCCGGTGCCGTCGCGGACCTGGAATATCGTTGGGCCGCCGGTCTGTTTTATCTGGACGACCTGGCCCTCGACGACCACGGTGTCGCCGGTCGAGTCGGCGAGTTCGTCGACGGTGGCGGCAGTCCCGTGGGGAACGTGTTCAGTGTCGTAGTCGCTTACCTGAATCTCTTCGAAGCTCATGTCGCCGTCCGAGCGCACCTCGCCCAGCTCGACGACGAGCGTGTCGCCCTCCTCGTAGCTCCCCAGAAGGTTCGAGTCGTGGACCAGCCCGGAGACGGCATCGGAGAGGTCGACGAAGACCCCGTAGTCGACGACGCCGTTGACCGTGGCGCGGTAGCGCGAACCCACGTCGACGTCGTCAGCGGTACAGCCAGCGGCGAGATCGTAGACGATGGCTCCCCCCTCGGGAGCCTCGGCACCGTCGTCGGTGCCAGTTGGCGAAGACATTTGGCGTCACTTCGATACTCGTCGGTTTGTACTCTTCGGAATCGCTGGCTAGGTGAAATTGGATTTGGAGCCACCAGAACCACCGGTATCGTCTACAACCGCCAGAAAGCCCCGGCGTGCTCAGCGAACCCTGGCAACACACGCTACGCGAGCGCAGCGAACCACGGGAGTTGAGAGTCCGGGTCTTTCTGGCGGTCTGACTGTATCGGGTGGCGAGTGTTAGCAGAAGAACCAACTAGTCCTAGAGCGCAACCCTTAGAACCGGTCCGGACTCACCTCTGAGCATGGGGCTGTTTCGCTCGGGCGAGATTCTCGGCATCGCCGAGTCGGCGCTCGACTTCGCGCGGGCCGCGTCCGAGGACACGCATCCGAACGAGTATATGGGACTGCTGCGGGGCGACAAGGCCCGCAAGGTCGGGCTGGACCGGGACGGCAC
>JBEQBH010000174.1:0-3569 GCA_041639955.1 Halobacteriales archaeon
CGAACTCCTGTGTGAGGAACTCGTCGAGGAAGGTCACGTCATTGTGACTCTCCCGTATCTCGCGCATCCGGTCCCAGCCGCGGGTGTACTCCACGTCTTCGAGGGCCGCCTCGACGCTGTCGTACCGGGTGTCGTCGAACATGTACCGGGAGACCCGCTCCAGCTCGGCCTGGCCGACCCGCGAGACGAAGCCGCGGTACTGGGGTTTGACCAGCGAGTAGTGGCGCTGGGCGAGCCCCTCGTAGGTCAGCACTTTCCAGGGGTATTTGTCCACGTCGAACTCGCCCTCGCGGGCCGCATCGAGACTCTCGGCGTCGACACGCGGGTCCTCGGGGTCGAGGTCGTCGAGATGGCCGGCCACGTCGCCGAGCCAGGCGGGCGGTTCCAGATGGTCCTGTACCTCGGTGAAGTCCACGACGTCGTGGAAGGTCCGCCAGGTGATACCGTCGACGCGGAGCAGTCGCTCGACGACCTCGCGACGGTTCTCCGTGTTCTCGACGTACTCCCATATCTCCAGTCCGAGCTTGTAGGGGTTCAGCCCGGGCGACCCCAGGACCTGGGCCATGTGGTCGGAGTAGAGTATGAACTCGTCGTCGCCGGCGAAGTGCTCGCCGGTCATCATCAGTGACTCCCAGTAGGCAGCCCACCCCTCGTTCATGACTTTCGTCATCTTCTGTGGAGCGAAGTAGTACGCCTCCCGACGGAGGAGTTCAAGCACCTCCTTCTGCCAGTCCTCCATCTCGACTGCCTTCCCGGCGCCCTCGTCGTAGGCCATCCCGTGCTTGCGGAGAAAGCCGAGCACGTCCTTCTCGGGCTGGGACGGGAAGGAGGTGGCGCCCTCCTCGTCGCTCTGGGCGTCGAGCCACTCCTCGTCGAAGACCTGTCGTTTGACCTCTTCGGAGAGGTCGAGTTCGTCCAGTTGTTCGCTGACGTCGACGCCCTCTATCTCCTCTAGCCTATCGCGGGCCGTCTCGACCGGGCGATACGGCTGGTGCTGGTCGATGTTGTCCTCGAGACAGAGGATATGGTCGATGAAGCGCTCGACCTCGCTGCGATCGATGTCGGGGTCCTGCATGTGCTCGCGGATGGTGTCGGCGTGGCGGGCGAGCATCCCGGCGGCGTCCGGGCCGCGGCCGTCACCCTCGCTGCCCGCCGCCCGCGGCGGGGCACCGTCGCTGAACAAGCCGAACCACTCGTTGTTCGCGAAGAAGTCCGCGTGGGCCTCGACGTGGGTGATGACCGCCTTCTGGTCGGCGAGGGTGTTGGACTCCTGCAGGAAGGCATGGGCCGGGTCGTCGTTGTTGACGATTTCAAAGGCCTTCCCCCCGAGGAACTGCCCCTGTTTCTGCTGGCGGTCGTACTGCATCCCCCAGCGCCAGTGGGGGTAGCGCTTCTGGAACCCGCCGTAGGCGATGAGCTCGTTCATCTCGTCGTAGTCGACGACCCAGTAGTTCACCGGGTAAGGCGTCAACCCAAGCTTCGTCGCGAGGTTACTCGCCTCCCGGACGGGCTCTTCGAGGTCGTCGGCGATGCGCTGTTTCTGGAATCTGTCGTCGTTCATGACTCCTCCTCCGTGCTGAGTATCTCGTAGATGGCGTCGACCACGTCCTCCGGCGAGGTGACGTAGGCGACCGCGACGTTGTCCGAATCGCGGAAGCTCCGCTCTACCTCCTCGGCGTGGGTCGCGTTGATGGCGTTGCCCGACGGCTGGGTCTCGACGTAGGCGTGGAGGTTCGCCGGAATCTCCTCCATCAGGGGGATGACCCGCTCCTCGGTGTCGTTCGAGGAGTTCTCGCTGTCCCCGGCCGCGAAGACGTAGCGGTTCCACTCGCTCCACGGGTACTCCTCTTCCAGTGCCTCGGCGGCGAGTTCGTACGCGCTGGAGATACGGGTCCCCCCGCCCGAGCGGATGCCGAAGAACTCGTCGCGGTCGACCTCCCAGGCGTCGGCGTCGTGGGCGATGTAGACGAACTCGGCGTTGTCGTACTTCCCCTGGAGATACCAGTCGAGCGGCGTGAAGGTCCGTTCGACCAGCTCCCGTTTCTGCTGTCGCATCGACCCGGAGACGTCGCGGATGTTGACCACGACGACGTTCTTCTCGCGCTCCTCGACTATCTCGGGGTAGCGGTACCGTTCGTCCTCGCGCCGGAACGGAATCTGGTCGACTCCCTCCCGGCGGATGCGGGTGGAGGTGTCCTCCCGCTCGACGTTGGCCTCCATCTCCTCGATGGAGTCGTAGGTCGACTTCTCCTCGGCCGCGAGGTCGTCGTAGGCGTCCTCTATCCAGGCCTTCGAGACGGGGATGTTCTGTTCGCGGGCCCACTCGAAGGCCGTGGCCGGGCCCCAGCCGTCGACTTTCAGCGCCCCGCGGACGTACTCCTCGTCGAAGTCCATCGCGAGCTTTCGCTTCAGTCCCTTCTTGAACAGCCGCTCGAAGTCCAGCGTCGAGGACGGCCCGGAGCGGGTGATATCCGTGAAGTCGCCCTCTTTCTCCTCGATGACCTTCTTGCCCTTCGGGTCCAGGTCCAGCCCGAGCTGTTCGTCGAGCTCCTGGGCGAACTCCTCGGGGTCCATCTCGTAGTACTCGTGCTCGCCGCCCTCCTCGCCGGGTTCGCCGTCCTCGCCCTCCTCGCCGTCGCCGGGCTGGGGCTGTGGCTGGCCGACCGGGTCGCCCTCCTCGGCGCCCTCGCCCTGGCCGACGCCGCCCTTGTCGCGCTGGTCGTAGGCGAACTCGGGGAGGTCGACGATTTTTATCGGTATCTGGACCTCGTCGCCCCGGGACTGGCCCAGGTCGCCGTACTGGATGAACTCCGCGAGGTCCTGGCGGCGTTCCTCGCCCACCTCACGGTACCGTTCGAGGTCGTCTTTCAGTCCCATCTGTAGCTCACCTGGCTCATGACGTGGCGGCTGGTCAGTTCGGCCGCGGCCTCGCTGTAGCCGTGCATCTCGATCATGTTCTCGATAGTTGTCTCCTTGAGGGCGGCCGTCTCAGTGCCCGAGGGCGGGTTGTCCCACTGTGCCGGCTCGAAGTCCTCGTAGGTCCGCTTGACGTCGTCCCAGTCGTGGCTGCCCAGCACGGTCTTGATGACCGGTATCTCCTTGGGCGAGACGTCGCCGACGCGGAACTCCTCGTCCCGGCGCTGCCACGCGTGGCGGTTCAGCGCCGTGATTATCTTGTCGGTGCGGAACTTCGTGACCGCGTGGTCGGCCTCGCCGCCCTCGTAGTTCTTCTCGTCGAACCGGCCCAGGTGCTCTATCTCGAACACCTTCATCTTCAGCGGGTCCGGGTCGACGTACTCCCCGCGTTCGTTCTCTATCTGCTCGTCGGAGGCCCAGGCGTACACCTGCTCGATGTACTCCTCGACCGTGGCCTCGTCGACGCGCTTGTCGCGCATCATCGCGGCCAGCACGTCCCGCTCCTGCTCGCTGAAGACGTAGTTTTTCACCGGCACCACGCGTTCCTCGTACTCGGTCGCTTCGCTCGGTGAGAACACGGGCGCGTCGGACAGCCCCTCTGCGATGGCGTTTAACACGTCCCGCGGCATGATGACGTGTTCGACCGGCAGGTC
>JBEQBH010000175.1:0-3568 GCA_041639955.1 Halobacteriales archaeon
GGCCCGGGCGACGATGAGCCACCGGCTCATCCTGACGACCGAGGCCACCGTCGAGAACGTCGACCCGGACGATATCGTCCGGTCGGTGCTGGACAGCGTGGATGTCCCCGGCGTCTCGCCGGACGCGCCGTCGGTGCCGGCACGCGGCGAGTCCGACGACAGCGACGGGTCGGCCCCGGTCGAAGGTGACGCGGGCCGTCGCGACGGGTCGGCCACCCACCGGGAGAACGAGTCCTAAACGCTTTCCCGCCCCCGCCCCGGAACGACGTATGGAGAGCGAAGCCAACGTCCTCGGCGGGGAACTTGCGGTCTGTTCGACGGACCCGACGACCGGGTTCATGCGCGACGGCTACTGTTACCCGCTTCAGCGGGACCCGGGGCGCCACGAGATATGTGCGGTCATGACCGACGAGTTCCTGCAGTACAGTAAGGCTCAGGGCAACGACCTCGTCACACCCCGACCGGAGCTGAACTTCCCCGGCCTCGAACCGGGCGACCGCTGGTGTGTCTGTGTCCCGCGATGGATAGAGGCTCAGGAGGCCGGGAAAGCGCCGCCGGTCGTTCTGGAGGCCACGAGCGAGGACGTGCTCGAAGACGTGTCACTCGAAACGCTGCGGGAGTACGCCGACGAGTAGGCCGCTGACCGACAGCGTTTTTCCGGCCCCAGTCGTTGCTATGCCCGTGCAATTGCGCGGTGTCGTCGTCGACGTCGAGGAGCCAACGACCGTCGATACGCAGTACGGCGAGTCCGAACTCTGTGAGGTGACGCTGCGGCCCGACGGGGGCGCCGGCGAGCCGACGACCGTGACGCTGTGGGGGAAGTGGACCGAGACGGCCGAGTATCTCGAAGCGGGGATGGAGCTTGCAGTCTACGAGCCCGACGAGCGCCAGTACCAGGGCGAGACGCAGTACTCCGTCGGCGGCGACGCGACTGTCGTCGTCGAACCCGACTTCCTCGTCGACGTGACCGACATCCGGGCGTGGGTGCAGTGTCCCCGGATGTACTACCTGCGGAAACTCGACGGGGCCGAACTGGCCTACCCGCTGGTGAAAGGGACCGTCGTCCACGAGGTGTTCGGTGACCTCCTGCGGGGACGGGACGTGGAGACGGCCATCGACGACCAGGTCTGCGAGGCGGGGCTGGACATCGGACTGCTGGGCCGCAGTGCCGACGGCGTCGCCGGCGACGTGCGCGACCACGCGACGGCCATCGAGGGGTGGCTGAATCAGGGAACGCTGACGGAGACCGACCAGTGGCGCTCCGAGATGACGCTCATCTCCGAGCGCTACGGGATGAAAGGGCGGGCTGACGCCGTCCGCCGGGGGATGCCGGTCGAACTGAAGACCGGCAAGAACACGAAACGCGAGCCGCGCTTCCAGGACAAGATTCAGGCGACGGCCTACGCCCTGATGCTGGGCGAGCGGGAAGCGAACTCGCTCTCGGCCAGCGCGGTGATGGCCGGCGACGGCGGCGCCACGCAGACGCCCATCGACGCGGCGCCCGACACCGGCACCCTCCTCTATACCAAGAACGCCGCCGTCGACCGCAACGAGGAGAGCGGGGACCTCTCGCCGGCAAAGGAGTTCTCCATCGGCGCCGGCCTGCTGAAGTACGTCGTCAGAACGCGAAACGCCATCGCGGCGATGGAGCACGACACCGGAGTGCCGACGGGGTACGAGGCCAGCGCGAAATGCGAGTACTGCTTCGAGCAGGACACCTGCATGGCCGTCTCGGGACGGCTCGACCAGGAGTCAAAGGCCGGGCAGGTCGGCGTCGCTATCCCCGACGAGGAACGTGAGTACTTCGAGCGTTTTTACAGTGCTATCGAAGCCGAGCGCCGCGCGGTCCACCGCGAGTACGCCAAGCTCTGGGAGCAGACCCCCGAGGAGCGGGCCGACGACGACCGGGCGCTGGTGAGCCTCGAACCCACCGGCCGCACAGAACTCGACGGCGGCCAGTGGGAGCTCCGGGCGAACGGGACCGGTGCCGTCTCGAAGATACGCGAAGGCGACTACGTGATGGCCAGCGACGGCGACCCCGTCAACGGGGACGCCGAACTGGGTCGCGTCCAGCGCCTCGCGGACGGTGAAATCGTCGTCACGACGGACGAACCCGTCGAGTTGCGACGGCTCGACGTCTACCCCTCCGAGATAACCACCGACCGGCTCCAGAACGCGCTCCACGATGCCTTGCTCACCCAGCCACCCGAGCGCAAGGACGTGCTCTTTGGGCGCCGGGAACCCGAATTTGCCGACGTAACCGAGACGTTCATCGACAACAACGACGCCCAGAACGAGGCCTGTCGGCTGGCCGTCGGCGCCGAGGACTTCGCACTGGTCCACGGGCCGCCCGGGACGGGCAAGACCTACACTCTGGCCCGGATGGTCCGGGCGCTGGTGGAACAAGGCGAGAGGGTGTTGCTGTCGGCCTTTACGAACCGCGCCGTCGACAACGCCATCGAGGCCCTCGAAGCGCAGGGCTTTACCGACATCGTCCGCGTCGGGACCGAGAGTGGCGTCCGCGAGGACATGCAGAAATACAGGTTAGAGCAGTCCGGCGACCCCGACGAGTGCGCCGGGACGCTGCGGAACGCGCAGGTCGTCGCCGCGACGACCGCGACCTGTGGCGGGACGGCGATGCAGAGCCAGTCGTTCGACGCGGCCGTCGTCGACGAGGCCGGCCAGCTGACGGAGCCGGGGACGCTGGCGGCGACGACGCTTGCCGACCGGTTCGTCCTCGTCGGCGACCACCAGCAGCTCCCGCCGGTGGTCCAGTCCGACGACGAGACGCTCTCGACCTCGCTGTTCGAGCGGCTCATCGAGGAGTTCCCGGACGCGGGCGTGATGCTGGACCGCCAGTACCGCATGGCCCAGCGCATCCAGGCCTTTGCCTCCCGGGAGTTCTACGACGGCCAGTTGCGGCCGGCGACCGGCGAGGTGGCCGCCCAGCGAATCGGCCAGCTCGACGGCGTGTCGATGGACGGACTGCCCGAGCACCTGCGTGACGGCGTGGCCTTCGTCGACCCCGACGGCACCCAGACGGGCAACACGAACCCCGCGGAGGCCGACGCGGTCGCCGAGGTGGTCGCGGCCTACCGCGAGGCGGGCGTCCCCGCCGACGAAATCGGCGTCATCGCGCCGTTTCGCGCACAGGTCGCCGAACTGAACCGCCGGCTCCCCGACGTAGCGGTCGACACCGTCGACCGGTTCCAGGGGTCGAGCAAGGAGGTCATCGTCGTCTCGTTCGTCGCGACCGGTGCGCTGGAAGGCCCCATCTTCGAGGATTACCGCCGTATCAACGTCGCGCTGACACGGGCGAAGAAAGCCCTCGTCCTCGTCGGTGACGCCGACGCGCTCGGGACCGACCCCGTCTACGGTCGGATGGTCGAGTGGGCGCGGAACCGATAGCGGTTCCGTCCTCCGGTGTCTGTCGTCGGCATGGTCACGCTCCCGCTCGGGGACGACGACATCGAACTCTCCCTGCCTGACTGTGACGTGACGGTCGCCGAACCGTCCGGCGGCGAGCCGGTGGACCCGGCTGTCGCCGCCACTGGGGCCATGGCCGACC
>JBEQBH010000176.1:0-3549 GCA_041639955.1 Halobacteriales archaeon
GCTTCCGTGAGCTACAGGAACAAACATGATAGACATATAACAGGTTTAATGTACGCAGGTTCAAAGGTAGATGTATGACGAAAGAAAACCGCGCGACCGACAAAGCGTGCCCGGAGTGTGAGAACAACCCCATTATCGAGGCTGGCGACAGCGCCTTCTGTGACATCTGCAACCGCTATATGGAGACGGCGGCGCTGGTCAGCTGATTCGGTCCTCGGAAGATTTTTTTCTGTCGTATCAACATTTTCGGGCGTGAACAGGCCAGTCGTCTACCACGGCTCGATGACCGTAGTGGGGCTCACCATCGCTGCCAACGGCGTCAGCACGCTACTCGAACCGGGCATCAGTGGCCTGGCCGGTGTGCTCGCGATAGTCGGCGGCGGTCTGCTCTGTGCGACGAGCGGGTACTCGATAGCGACAGGAGATACTGGAGCGGTCTCCGCCAGAGCGACGTGGCTCGTGGTACTCGCAGCGGTGCTGTCGACGGTCGGCGTCGTCCTCACGTACCTGGGCTGACTCGGCAACCTTCTCCGTGCGGCCTGCCGGCTACGCCCAGACGCCCTGCTCCTGTGCGGCCTGCCGGCTACGCCCAGACGCCCTGCTCCCCGTCCATGATGGTCACCACGACCACATGTGGCAGCGTGACGACGGCGATAAACACCAGATACAGCCCGACCCACTCGGGGACGGTCTCGGGGGGGTTCGGGACGACCAGTGCGAGGCCGCCCAGCAGGGCCAGCGAGGCGAGCGTGAGTGGAAGAGCGTCGCGGGCGAAGCGGGCGAACGCAGCGGTCGGCTCGCGGTCCCGGAGCGCCGCGGTCGCCGCGTCGTCAACGAGCAGCAGGCGGGCGATGTGTCGCAGCGAGTGCCACAGGCAGAAGTAGACCCCGATGGCGAGCACCGGCGGGACGACGGCGAAGTAGGCGACGAGTCCGACTGTTTCGGCTGCATCGAGGCGCCAGGGGCCGCGGTCCGTGGCCCGAACGTACCCCAGCCCGAGTGTCAGGACGACGAGGGCGCCGTAGGCGAGACCCAGACCCAGGCGAACGTCCGGGCGGAAAGCCGGCGAGAGCGTCGCCGCGGTACCGGGGGCAAAGCGGCCGACGAGCGTCACGGCAACCCGACGGTACCACTCGGGGAAGGCGAGCAGGGGGACGAGCATCGGCAGACCGCCGCGGACGACGACGGTCCCGAGGCGGTGGGCGGGCGACCGGAGGTGGTCGGCGTCGGCAAGCGCGACGAGCGCGTAGAGGTCGCCCTGCCCCCAGTGGAACCACGTGACGAGGATGAACAGGGCGAAGGCGGTGGCGGGCGCGAGGAACCAGCCGACAGCGTAGGCGCCGCCGACGGCCGCGTAGAGGGCGACGACACGGGCGATAGCTCGCAGGTCCGGTCGCCGGCCGCGAGTGCGGGCGACAGCGAGGTGGTCGACGGCACCGTGAGGCAGGCCCAACACCAGGGCGCTGGCGACAAGCGGCGCGTACTGGAGGACCGGAGGGAGTTCGATACCCGCGAAAAACGGCACGACAGCGACGGCGACGCCGACCCATCCGGGGACGAACGCCAGCGGCCGGAGTGTCTCGCGGGCGGTCGTCGCCACGGGTCACCGCCCTCCGAACAGCGCCGCGAGTCGGTTCCGTTCGCGGTACTCGGCCGCACGCACCCGGTCGACGAGCCAGACGTACAGCACGAGCCCCTGGACGACGAACAGCGAGGTCAGCAGGAAGAACACGGCCTCCTCTATCGGGAGCCCGAGCAGCGGCACGGCGACGCCGGTGGTGTACCGCGCCGACAGCGTCCAGAGACCGACCCCGATGGCGACCCGGTCGACGAGCCAGAGGTACAGTGTCGGGACGAGCGTCCCGACCAGCACGGTGCGCCACTCGGCGACCAGGAACGGCCAGCCGAAGGCCCACTGGATGCCCAGAATGGGGGCGCTCCACACCAGCAGCGAGCCCAGGTACAGACCGCTGTCCGCGCCGAGCAACGCGAGCCCCGCGGCGGCGACCACGCCGGCGGCGAGCAGCCCCAGCGCCCGCGTTGGCAGGGGAACCGACAGCGACCGCGCCGTCTCGACCGGAAACCGGGCAGCCCACAGCGCCACCAGCAGCGGCTGGAGGACGAAGAACAGATACTCGCCGAGCGGGATGGCGCCAAAGCGGGCGAGAACTGCCCCGTCGCCGTACCACCAGACGCCGCGAGTGATGAGATAGCTGTCCCAGGGCGTCGTGTACACCAGCGCCAGCCCCGAAAGCACCAGCGTCCCCGTGACCACGTCGCGCCGAGTCCCGAGACAGAAGCGGGCCAGCAGCGCCAGCGCGGCGACGACCGGGAGGATAGCTACAGCGTGGAAGACGAGGTAGTCGAACCCAGCAGTCATCGCCGCCGGGGACCCATCAGCCCCGCCACGTCGGCTGGCCGTGGCTGGCCCGTCCGGTGGCTGTCGGGCTCGGACTCCCCTCTGAGACGGCGCTGACGGCGTAGAAGGTCGCCTCGGGGTCGCCGTTGCGTCGCCAGTGCCACCAGGTCCGGGCGAGGAGCCAGAGCCGGCGGCGCCGGGTCAGTTCCGGGGTCTCCGTGAGCACATCGTAACCCCGCGAACGGATGAGACGGTGGTGTTCGGCGTACAGCACCGCCGACAGCAGAACGGCGAACTGACAGTCCTCGGGCAGATAGCGGATGCCGGCGACGCCCTCACGATACAGGCCCTCAGTCCGAGCCAGTTCCTCCTGCATCACCGCGCGGAAGGCGTCGTCGACCTCGGCCTCGGCCAGTTGCTCCTCGGTGACGCCGTGGCGGTCCAGGGTCTCCTGTGGGAGGTACACCCGGCCGTAGTCGTGGATGTCCTCGCGGACGTCACGGAGGAAGTTCGAGAGCTGGAACGCCTCGGCGAGCGCCTGGGCATGGGGGAGCGCGGTGTCGGCCTGTGGCGGGTCCATCACCATCGTCATCATGTTGCCGACGGCGACGGCGGAGCCACGCATGTACTCGCGGAGGTCCTCGAAGGTCTCGTAGCGGGCCTGTGCGATGTCCATCTCCATCCCGTCGACGAAGACGTTCACCTCCTCGTCCGGGATATCGTGTTTTTCGCGCAGCTCCTGGAACGCCGCGAGAACCTCGCTGTCCGGCATGTCGCCGGGGTCGCGGTTGCCAAGGGCGGTCTCGCGTATCTCCTCTAACCGCTCGTGTTGGACGGCCGGCGGCGGGCCGTCGGGCTGGTCGACGATTTCGTCGGCGACCCGGAAGAAGGCGTACATCACGTACGTCGGGTGGCGAATCCGCTCGGGGAGGAGTCGCGTCGCGAGGTGGAACGTCCGACCGGTCTGCTGTTGAATCGACTTGCTGGTGCGGATATTGTCAGATTGCATTATCTCGACGTGGTGGGCTGGTTGTTCGGCGCGCCGGGACGGTCACGCCGTTCCGAGTCGCGGACGGCGTCTGGAGACGAGCGGGCTACCGGCAGAGAGGATGACCGCGGCTCGCTCGTGAGACCCGATTGACGCATCGTATGACCAATATTAGGGCAGGACATGTTTAAATCACCTGCCA
>JBEQBH010000177.1:0-3539 GCA_041639955.1 Halobacteriales archaeon
AGGGACGATTTTACTTCGCTGGGCTCTAAGAAGCCTTTCTGTCCCTCCAGCCCGCGCTGGACGAACGACTGGGCGACGCCGTCGGAGCTCTCGTCGTACTGCTGGAGCGACCCCGCGTTGGCTCCCAAGGCGGACTGGCCGCGCGTGCCGGCGACGACCCGGCCCTGTGAGTCGATGACCTGCGAGTAGACGCCCGCGGACGGCTGTGGCAGATTGCCCGCGAGCGCGTTGAGGTCCGCCTGTACCACGAGAACGCGGCTCTCACCGCTTTCGGTCTCGACCTCCGCGACAAACGAGACCAGCGAGGTTTGGAGCGCGTTCGTCGCTTCGGCGACGTAGACGCCGTCCTCGCCGTAGTCGAGTTCCTCGTTTCGCCACGGGGCCTCGCGGCTGAGCTGTGGTTCCCCGATTCGCGTGGTATCGGAGCTTGCGGTGACGGTGTTCGACGTCCGGTTTACCAGCTGAATCTTGATGACGTCGTCGGGGAGCCGGGCGGCTTCCGCCTCCAGGAAGGCCTGTCTGACACTCTGGTTTCCGCTGCGTATCTCCTGGAACTGTGCGATACGTCGGGTCGTGTCGCGCCGCGATTGGCGCCACTCGACGATCTGTGTCGCACTGGAGTTGGCGACACCGATGTACTCCGTCTGGGTGTCCTCGGTGAGCTGTGAACTGGTCTGTGCGTACGTGTTCGCGCTCACGCCGAGGATGACGACGGTGACCAGCAACAGCGCGACGACGAACTTCGCCAGGAAACTCCTGGCCAGAAAGCCGGGGAGGATACCACTGATATCCTCCGTGTTCGCGTCGTTTGGTGTATCTTCAGCGCTCATTTGTTGTCGAATCTGTCCGCAGCCACATATCGGTCGGGGATATTCTTTGCATGTGCTGTAATCGCCGATGCGGCGTTGTCCAGTTCCGCTGCGGCCGTGCTCGGGCCGTTGGCGACGACGTTGCTCATCGCCGAGGCCGCCTCTGACATGATGTTCATGTTCTGGTTCGTGTCGACCGGGATCGGCGGATAGGCGTCGGGCTCGCTCGGCCGGCCGCCGGGAACGTTGTTCATCCCCTCGCGGAACGCCGTCATGTAACCCTCGCCGGGCACCGGGGGCGCGTCGCCGTTCTTGACCTGCTTGTCGACCCAGTCCAGGCGGGCGTAGCCAGCACGCGACTGGTCGCCCTGCCACTGCCTGGTCGAGAGCATGAGGTTCGCCTGCCGGGAGTTGGCCCACTGGAGGTAGAGCCACGCGGCTTCGGGGTGGTCCGAATCAGCCGTGATGGCGGTCGCCCAGACCCACGTGTCGACGACGGGGTCCCGGCCGCCGGGTCCCTGGAGTGGCGGGAGCCACTTCGTCTCCTCCATAATCTGTGTATCCACGATGCCGGAGGTCTGTGGCGTCGAGTACATCATCCCGACGTCGCCCTCGCTGTAGGCGTTGTTGTTCTTGTACCAGTCGTAGGAACTGGGGTTCTCGGGGCCGTAGTTGTGGAGCATCCCGCCGAACCGCTCCAGGGACTTGACGCCCTGCTCGGAGTTGAGCGTCGCCTCCCTGTTCTGGCGGTCGATCCAGTCCGCGCCGTAGGTCTTGAACATGGTCCCCCAGTTGGCGGCCGACAGCGTCCCCGAACTGGTCCGGGAGACGATACCCTCGCGACCGACCTCGTCGGACTGAGATATCGTTTTGGCACAGTTCTCAAGCTCGGCGAAGTTCGTCGGTTCGGCGAGACCCAGCGTCTCGAAGGTCGGCTTGTGGATGGCCGTACAGCCGTAGGCCTCGATACCGTTCGGGAACCCGACGAAGTCGCTGGTGCCGTCCTCGTTCGGGAACGTCATCAGCTCGATAGTCTGGTCGCGGAAGTCATCCATCGCGAGCCAGTCCCGGTCGGTGATCGAGTCGTCCTCGATGAACTGCCAGAGGTCCTGTACCCAGGGGGTACCGTCGCTCCCGTAGTGGTAGCCACCGGCGGGCCACAGTCCGCACATGATACCGTCGTACCGACCGCCCTCACTGAGGCGCTGGCGTGCAGTGCGCCAGTACTGCTCCTCGGAGACGGTCTCATAGTTGACCGTGATGCCGGTCAGGTCCTCGAAGTACGATTTGACCTGTTTGGTCGTGGTCGCGTACGGGTGCAAGGCGTTCCCGAACGTGAGTTCGATCCCCTCGCCTTCGAACTGCTGCCAGTCGATACCGGCTTCCTCCGCGTGCGCGTTGAGCTTCTGTCCCCACTCCTCGATTCCGGCCTCCTGTGGCGGGATATCCGTCGCGCCGTACTCGGGTTCCGAGTCGGAGGAGAGCCCCCCACACCCTGCGAGACCCACGGTGCCCGATACGGCCAGTGACTTGAGCGCGCTTCGTCGTGATATACGGTCAGTAATCCGATCTGTCATTGTAATCCATCGTCCGAGAGGTCCCACGCGGCCACAGGAACGACCCGTCCATACACACCCCTCTTGCTGATACGTACATCATTAATCACCCATCATAAGTTTACCGGAAGAGGGGGCCCTGGCAGTAAAGAATCATCAGGAGGAGACCGGAACACAGCGACGTACACAGACGTAATCGGCAGAAGGCATCCGAGTGAGTGCCGACAACATAGACAGTACAGTCCGGCGGGCGTCTCCCGCACCGGGAGAACGGGCAACCGAAGCGGAACCGGCCCTAGTCCTCGATTTCGGTGACGTCTTCGTCGGGGAAGGAGATGAGGTTCTCCCGGCCGATTCGGAGCTTGTCGATACGGTCGTCCTCGTCCATCGAGGAGAGCAACTGTGACACCTTGGCGTTCGACCAGCCGGTCTCCTTGACGATACGGGCCTGCTTCATCCGGCCGCCGTTCCGGGCGAGCAGCCGTTCGACGCGCTCCTCGTCGCTCAGCAACTCGGCGTCGATGTCGTCGGTCGCTCCATCGTCGGCGGTGGTCGCCCCGGGGGCCGGCGTGTCCCCGCCGTCGTCGCTGTCGGTGTCGTCCGAGCCCCCCGCCGGGAACTCGTCTCGCCCGTTGAGATAGAGCAACACGGCCACCAGCCCGACGACGAGCAGGAGGCCCATACCGGCCCACAGCGGGAAGTCACCGGTCCCCGGCCCCGTCCGGGTGGCGCTCTCGTCGCTCTCGTAGACGATGTCCAGGTCGCCGCGCTCGAACGTCGTGGTCGGGCTACCGTCGATGCGGAGGTCGCCGCTGTCGATGTAGGAGTTCTCCGGGGAGTTTGTCAGGGTGTAGGCCTGGGGCGGTGAGATGACGAGCGACTGGTCCGCTTCGAGGGTGACGAGCCACGTCCCGTCGGGCGTGTAAAAGGCGTCCTGAAGCAACAGCCGACTGCCGTTGACGGCCGCAAAGTTCGTCCAGTTGAACGAGAGCATGAGTCGCCCGCGGTCGTCGCCGACCTCGTAGTCACGGCTTACGTCTCTGAGAGCCATGTCCCGGCCGGTCGCCGCCGCTGCGGCATCGTTGGCCGCACGGAACTCGGTGACCAGGTTCCCGTCGCTGTCGCCCGCGAGGAACGCGTCGCGGGTGGTCTCGAAGGCGCGGGTGTCGTTTTC
>JBEQBH010000178.1:0-3518 GCA_041639955.1 Halobacteriales archaeon
CCCGTCGAGAACTACGTCTCGAAGTACGTCCGCTTCGCCGAGAACATGGAAAACGAGGACTTCGTCGAGAACTTCGGCCGGATGGAGAAGTGGCTCGGCGACGGCATCGACGTCGCTGGCGAGACCTACGTCCAGTTCCTCGAGGACATCTACCAGGACAACAAGCTGTACAAAAACGAGCTGGAACTCGACGGCAAGCACGTCGACATCGAGAACATCGACATGCCCGTCCTCCAGCTGATGGGCAAGTACGACCACCTCGTCCCGGCGGACGCGTCGAAGCCGTTCAACGACGTCATCCCCAGCGACGACACGACCATTATGGAGTTCTCGACGGGCCACATCGGCCTCTCGGTCTCCTCTTCGACCCACGCGGAGCTGTGGCCCGACGTGGCCGAGTGGTACAGCGAGCGCAACAGCGACGAGGTCGACATCGCGGTCGAATCCCCCGAAGAGGAGGCCCAGGCGGCCGTCGAAGAGGTCGCGGACGCAGCCAGCGACGCTGCCGAGGAGGCCGAATCGGACGACGAGCCCACTGACGGTGGCGACGACGCGGCCGTAGACGTCGACACCGTCTCCGGTATCGGCCCGACCTACGCCGACCGCCTCCACGACGCCGGCATCGGGACGGTCGAGGAGTTATCGGAGTACGACGCCGCGGAGCTGGCCGAGATAACCAACGCCTCGCCGTCGCAGGCCCAGGACTGGCTCGACCAGCTCTGAGCGGCAGGGGTCCTTTTCTACGCGGGAACTGATAGCCGGTGTATGCGCGTCTCCGTCATCGGCGGCTCGGCAGTCACGGACCGGGAGTACGAACAGGCACGCCGAGTGGGTGAACACCTCGGTGAGCGGGGCCACGAGGTCGTCTGTGGCGGTCTCGGCGGCGTGATGGAGGCGGCCTGTCGCGGTGCCAGCGAAGCCGGCGGCCACACCATCGGCATCCTCCCGAACGAGGACCGCGCGACCGCAAACGACCACGTCGAGACCGCCGTCGCGACGGGGATGGGCAACGCTCGGAACGTGCTCGTCGTGCTGAACGGCGACGCGGTTATTGCCGTCGACGGCAGTTCCGGGACGCTATCGGAACTGGGCCACGCTCTGGACATGGACCGGCCGGTGGCCGGCATCGGAACGCATTCGCTGGACGGCATCGAGCACGTCGAAACGGCCGAAGAAGCGGTTGCGTACGTCGAGTCAGCGGTCGCGTAACCGACGAGCGATGGCGGCGACGGCCAGAAAGCCAAGGCCGACGAGGCGAACCCGGCGTTTCGCCCCCGGCTGCGGTTCGAACTCGACCCGGAGAGCCCGGCTGTAGGCGTACCCGGCCAAGCGAAGCAGGAGGCCGGGGACCAGCAGGTGGGCGAGTCCGGCGAGCGCGCTTGCGCCCCAGAGCAGTCGGGGCGGGACGTCGACGCGGACCATCACTCCAGCCAGTCGAGGAAAGTGCCATCGAGCAGCGTCTCCTCCTGCTGGCGGATGTAGGCGGCCTGCATCCCCCAGATTGCCTCCCCGAGCGGGACGTTCTCCTCGACGCGCTGGCGGACATAGTCGTGTTTCCAGCGGGCCGGGGTCATCCGACGGTCGGCGCGCTCGCGCAGCGGCCGGAGATACTCGTGGGCGGCCTCGGTCGAGAGCCCGCGTCCCTCCAGCCCCTCGCGAGCGTGTTCGAACAGTTCGCCGTATATCTCGTCGGTCGACGTGGTCGTCGCGCCGTCGGCGGTGACCCACTCGATGTCCGCGTCGAGTCCGTGACGAGTGGCCGCATAGAAGTTGTCCCTCGCGGTCTCCCAGTCCTGTGACTGGATGGGGTGTTCGAATCGGACCAGACTCTCCATCAGGCCGGCGACGAGCGCCTCGAAGGCGATGGCGTCGTCGACAGTCGGCTGGGCCGGCAAGGGACGGAACTCGATGCGGGCGTTGGCCGCCGACCGCGTGGGGCCCTCGAAGACGGGACGGACCCACCGCCAGTAGGAGCCGTGTTTGTGCCGGAAGTGGACGAAGTCGTCGTCGAAACGGGTGCCCGACGGGAGCTGCCGGGGGACGATAGTGTCGTCTTCGACGATGTCGTCGATGGCGTCCTCGACGCTGTCGAAGTCGGGTGGGAAACACACCTTCGGCGGCGTCGGGTCGCCCTCCGCCGGGTTCAGCACTGACTCGAAGACGCCGATGCGGTTCTCCATGTGGGCGTCTTCGACGATGTCGGCGTCGGGGGCGTCGTCGTAGAGGTCCGGCGGGAAAAACGGGGAGTTGACACCCAGCGCGAGCACCGGGGCGGCGATTCGCAGGGCGTACGTGAAATACTCCGGCAGGTCCGGCGCGTGGGGAATCTGGTAGTGGGGCTGGATGGAGGTGATGAGCGACTCGGGCGCGACCGTCTCGGCCGAAAGCGAGACGTGGGGGGCGTCGAGCTCGAACGCCGAGGGGTAGTCGGTGTTGGCCATCGTGTGATAGCGCACCGCGTCGGTCATGTTCGTCCCGATGCGAATCCCGTCTTCCTCGATGCAGTCACAGAGGTACTCGCGTGTCGTCTCGCCGTTCGGCGGCACCGTCCACATCCCGTCCGAGACCAGCCTGATACCCTCGCTTCGGACCCGCTGTTGGGCCGGCAGCAGCGACGCCTTCAGCTCGTCTCGCTGGGCGGCCAGCCCGTGGGAGTTCAGCGGCTGCGGGCTGGTCTGCATCTCGGCGTTGTGGAGCCCGAGCTCCTTCTCGAAGCCGATGAGTTCAAGCAGGTGTCGGGGCATCCGCCGCAGGGCGTCGGTCCGGTCGTCGACGGCATACAGCTCAAGCTCCATCCCGACGATGGCCTCCGAGTTGTCGAACGTGCCCGAGCGTACCTCCTCCTTGAGCTGTGTGGCCTCCTCGCGTGTCCGTTCGTGGAACGCCTCATCGTCCACGTCGAGGGCCCGAGCCACCGCCGCTGCGAGTTCGGATGCCGACATACCACCGGGTTCTCCTCGGGGGGTCAAAAGCGTGGTCCAGTCAGGGGACTCACAGCAACTCGCTGACGGCTCACCAGCGACGTAGCCGAGAGTTCGTTCACACGAAGACTCACAGCAACTCGCCGACGTCGCTGCGCGCCTCTCCCAGCGGGTCCGCATCCTCGGTTTTCAGCGCGCCTTCGACGGCGTCGCGGGCTGCCGGCAGCGGGTCCGTACTCTCGACGTAGGCCGCCAGGGCGAAGGTTCGCTCGCCGACACCCGCGAGGGCCATCGCTTCGCTCCGGGCGAGCCGCCCGTCGAGCCAGTCCCGGACGACGTCCCGCCCCGTCGGACCGACCGGCGAGACCTGCTCGCCGAGCAGGTGTAGCGTCTTGGCGGCGGTCACGGGCGGCACGTCCGCGACGTGGCCGCAGTCGTCGACCGCCCGACCGCCCGCGTAGACGTCGACGATAGTCGCGGCATCCGCCGGCGAACACGGGAGCCGGTCGTCGAAGGGGGCCAACCGCTCGGCCAGCGAGTCGTCGGTGCTATCGACAGCCGCGACGCCGCGCTCGCGCTGGCGGTCGGTCACCTCGA